>JANJXB010000101.1 GCA_024709245.1 Acholeplasmataceae bacterium
TTCGGAAAGACTCTTCATTAAGACAGATGACGATTTTCCTTTTAACAAGAATGCTTTTTCTTTGTCATCATAAATGATGATTAAATCCACATTGAGTTCTTTTGTGAGTTCTTTATCAGAACCAGCGATGTCTGAGCATACATTCATTTTGAGGTCATGCTTTTCTACAAAAGAAGACAACAATTCATAGACTTGAATATTTTCGGTATCCAGTTCAAAACGGTTATGATCAACCCTGTCTAAAACAATGAATTCTCTTTGTCTTGAGATGGAGATGACATAAATCAAGGGTATGATGGCTGAACCGATGGCAACTTCAGCAATGGCAACATCAGGAGCCTGGTTGATGGCATAAAGCGTCGCTGCAATCAAACCAAATGCAGAAATCAAGATGATGATCGTGAAGTTTTCTTTATGAAACACGATCGATATGGCAATCACAATGAGGAGTATCTGTAAAGCAATCCCAATCCACTCATTCATAAGATTCACCGTCCTTGTGATTCAGTGGTAATCCAATCAAATAAGCAGATCGGATGTTGACATGGCTGCTGATTGGGCTTGTAATTAAAAGGAATAAGATCAGTAATACCAAGCGGATGGCATAATCATAGGAAAGTCGAGCGAAAATTAAGGCAAACAGGACAAGAAAACTTGCAACTGTGTCAATGGTTGCTGCTGTGAGTATTCGTGTATAAAGATTTTTAAGTTGAAAGATGGCAATCATGCCAAAGAGTATGAAGATCCAAGACATAATCAATATGATATAAACAAGAATATTCATTTTTCTCTACCCCCAGTCATGATGAACTTCGCAAGCAAAGTCATGGTTAAAAATCCGATGATGCCATAAGAAATAGCGATATCGAGTAAGACGAGACTATCGATATAAATGGCATAGACAGATATGAAGAGAACAACCTTTGCAGAGATGAGATTGAGCATCAAGATGCGGTCCCATAATGTTTTACCTGTGAGCAATCTGATGAAAGAAAAAACCATCGCAAGAACTAAGAAAAACATCGTGAGCAATAAAAACAATTCCAGTGTTGTCATACGTGTTTTCCTGTACCTTTCAATAGTTTTTCAAATTTTGAACGAATGGGTTCTTCAAGCTCAGCTTGTGTTGTACCCGGTTTTGCAAGTACAAGCACATAAATGGTTTTATCAACGATGTCGACAGTAATTGTTCCAGGTGTGAGCGTAATTGAATTGGCAATGATGGCAACTTGGACGGAATCAAGATCATTGAGTTGAAGCTTAAAAATCATCGGAATGTGATCTCTTGAGATTAAGTTTTTAATGTAAATGAATGCTGATTTGAATATCTCAACAAACAAGACAAAGAGATAATAAAAAATTAAAGACAACCGAATGCCTTTATATCTGAATCCCTTGTTATCGTGTAAAATCTCATAAGCAAAGAGTGTAACAAAAAAAGAGATGATGATTCCAAAGATGATGGTTGTGATTTCAAGGTTGAAATTGAGCAAAAACCACAAGATGAGCATCACAAAAAAGAATTTGAGCCGAGGGATGATTGTTTTCATGAGTCAGTCTCCTAAAAATGATACTTTATTATAGCATATTTTGAACATGAAAGCATCCATTGTTACCCAATCAAGTCATCAAAAAAGATAGAAATCATGTTAAAATATAGATTAAGGTTACAAGGAGGTTAAAGCGATGAAAAAAACCATCATGTTCATACTCAATTTAGCAATCATCCTCCTACTTTCAGCCTGTGAATTTGGCAATATTGTCCTTGTACCTAAAACATCTTTCTTGAAAACAGAACTCAATCCTTCATTTTCAAATTCGGGTGGATTTTATGAATCGGCGTTTTTTTTGGAATTGTACTCTGATCCGGAAACAACCATTTATTACACACTGGATGGATCGACTCCAACCCAGGAGGATCTGATCTACGATTCACCACTTTGGATTGAAGAACAGTGGATTGATGAAAATCAAACAGTCCAGATCATCGATGATCCAACGGATCAACCTCAAACACCCATTTCTTGGATTCGTTCAAGTGTTGACAAATGGACTGAACCAAAGGGTGATATATTCGCAGGAACTGTTGTTAAGGCAATCGTTTTTGATGAAAATGAGCATTACAGTGAAGTCATCACACATACCTATTTTGTTGCACCTGATATGTTTGATAAATATACATTTCCCATTGTTTCACTATCAACCGATCGAAATCATTTGTTTGATTATGAACAAGGAATCAACATTGCTGGAAAGGCGTATGATCCTAACATTCCACAAGGCACATCCAATCGCACAGGGAATTACTTCCAATCGGGTATGGATTGGGAAAGACCCGTCACATTTGAAATGTTTTCAACAGATGGACTTTTGCTTCTCAATCAAGAAGCTGGGCTAAGAATTCATGGAGGATTATCACGAAAGTATCCCATCAAGAGTTATCGCCTTTATGCAAGAAATGAATATGATGAAGCATCCAGTTTTGAATATCCTTTTTTTGAAAATCGTGAATTATCGACCTACAAAAGACTCATTCTAAGAGCAGGTGGTCAAGCGTATGAATACACATTCATGGGAGAAGCAGTAGCTCAAAAGATTCTAGAGCCCCTTGATTTAGATATTCAATACAGCACTCCCATCATTTTATTCATCAATGGAGAATATTTCGGTATT
>JANJXB010000104.1 GCA_024709245.1 Acholeplasmataceae bacterium
TTAAGGTGATACTATGTCCTTAAATATTGGTGAAATCAATCACTTGATTGTCAATCGAAAAACAGATATTGGATACATGCTTGAGTCGGGAGACGAACAAGTTTTTTTGCATTTCAATGAAAGCCTTCATCAAGAGTTAAAACCGAAGGACAAAGTTGATGCATTTCTTTATTACGACAATAAAGGACGTCTTGCGGCAACCTTAAAAACACCTTATGTCACTGTATCAAAACCTGGATTTCTCCAAGTTTCTGATACACACCCTACACTTGGTGTCTTCATGGATATGGGAATTGCCAAGGAGTTATTACTTTCTGCAGATGACTTGCCACTTGACTACAGTTTATGGCCAGAAAAAGGCGATGTCCTCTATGTTGGTATCAAAATAAAGGGGAAATTGGTTGCTAAGATTCTAAGTAAAGATGATGTCAGATTGCGACCTCAAAATCCACTTGAATTGATGAAATCCATTTCAGCTCATGTTCAAAAAATCGGTGTTGAGGGAATCAATCTTTTAACCGATGATGGACACTTCATTTTTGTACACCATACCATGATTAAAACCATGCCAAGACTTGGACAGGAAGTATCAGTCAAAGTGACATTCCATTCTGAAAAAGGGTATACAGGTTCGATGACTGAACAAAAGGAAGTGGCGATTTACGAAGATGCCAATCTCATTCTTTCACATCTGATCAGACATGGGGATATGAAACTCACATCAGATTCATCTCCAGAATCCATCTATGAAACTTTCAAGATGTCTAAAAAAGCATTTAAACGTGCACTGGGTCATTTATACAAGGAACGGAAAATCGATTTCAAAGATGACTTTACCATTCTCGTTAAACAATAAAAAATACAGATCATAACATGTTAGGCAACATGTAACAATTAGGTGAATACATGAACAATCAAAAGAAACTCGTCGATTCGGTCACATCAAGAGATACCGACTTCGCGCAATGGTATACCGATTTATGTCTTAAAGCAGAACTTATGGATTATAGCGATGTCAAAGGTTTCATCGTTTACCGTCCTTACGGTTATGCGATATGGGAAGGCATTATGCAGTTTTTAGATAAAAAACTTAAAGAAACAGGGCATCAGAATGTCTATATGCCTTTACTCATCCCTGAATCACTCTTCCAAAAAGAAAAAGATCATGTGGAAGGTTTTGCTCCTGAAACTGCGATGGTCACAACAACCGGTTATGAAAACCTAACCGAACGGCTCATCATCAGACCAACTTCTGAAACTCTTTTTTGCACGCATTATCAAAAAATCGTTAATTCATATCGAGATTTACCCAAACTCTATAATCAGTGGTGCAGTGTGGTACGTTGGGAGAAAACAACCCGTCCATTCTTAAGAGGAAAAGAATTCTTATGGCAAGAAGGTCATACTGTTCATGCTACGGAAGCAGAAGCACGCAAAGAAACATTGGATATCTTAGACATCTATGCATCGATTGGTCGTGATTTACTCGCGATTCCGTTTGTTACAGGTAGAAAAACCGAAAAAGAAAAATTTGCAGGTGCAATGGAAACCTATTCCATTGAAGCACTCATGCATGACGGACAAGCCTTACAGTCTGGGACAACTCATTACTTTGGTCAAAACTTCTCCATTCCCTTTGATATCAAATTTACCAATGTCAACAATCAGCTTGAGTATGCATATCAAACTTCATGGGGTGTTTCAACACGCTTGATTGGTGCTGTAATCATGGTCCATGGCGATGATGAAGGATTAGTGCTACCTCCTTATGTTGCACCGACTCAAATCATCATCATCCCCATCCAGTCTCAAAAAGAATCCGTGAAACATGCAACGGATCAACTTTATGCTGAACTTAAAAAAGCAGGTTATCGTGTTTCCATCGATGATTCATCAAAATCACCGGGTTGGAAATTCTCTGAATATGAAATGAAGGGTGTTCCTGTTCGCATTGAAATTGGTCCTAGAGATCTTGAAAGAGATGAAGTTACACTCGTCACGCGTCATGATCGCAACAAGCAACTCATCAAAACAGGTGATGTTTTACCCATGATGAGTCAATTGCTCAAAGATATGCATGAAACACTTTACAATCGAGCACTCGAGCATGTTACAAAAAACACATATGAAGCAAAAACATACGATGAATTCAAGGCTTACATCAAACAAGGTGGTTATGTTGCTTTGAGTATATCGGGTGAAGAAGCGGAAATACAAATTAAAAAAGACACAACTGCAACCGCACGTGTCATTCCATTTGATCAAAAATTAATTACAGACATTTGTCCTGTAACTCATAAAAAAGCAGTACAGACCGTTTGGTTTGCACGCGCATACTAAACGAGGAGATAAAAGTACATGATTTATGCTACAGCAGTCAGTGGCTATTCGGCTCTTTTAGCCTTAGCACTGATGATTTTGGTTGGCTACGGATTTGGCAAAGCCATCGAAAAATTAAAACTACCTGAGGTCACCGGTTTCATCCTAGCTGGTATTTTGATGAACCTTATCTTCACCAATATCTTACCTGAATTTGGAATCGATATTCATTTTCATGGTTTAGTCGTCGCATTAGAACCTGTGATTACGATTGCATTAGGGTTTGTATCCTTCATTTTGGGAACGAAGTTCTGGATTCCTGCAGTCAAGAAAAATATCAAAACCATTTTACTTGTCATATCCTTACAACTCGTCATCGTTGTCGGATTAACGACTCTATTATTCACAGTTTTCGGTCAGCCCTTATGGTTTGGTTTGATCATCGGTGGTGTGAGTGCAGCGACTGCTGGAGCACCAATCATCGAAATTAGCAAAAAGTATCATGCTAAAGGCCCATTATCAAGAATTATTTTCCCAATTGTTGGGATTGACAATGTCATTGGCATTTCTATTTTCCTTCTGATCACAGTTTTTGCTTCATCAATGAGAAATGGAGAAGCTTTGGTCCTTGCAAGTTTTTGGAGACCACTGGGCAAAATAGGACTCTCACTCTTCATTGGTGTTATCACTGGTTTACTGCTTGTCTTCTTACATAAACGCTTTTTATGCAAGTTCTTCGATGATGAAAAATTTGAAACCTATTTAGTCGTTTCTGTAGGTGTCATTGTCTTAACTACTTTAATTGGTTATGTTTTCTATGTGTCCCCATTCATTGCAAGCTTTGTTGCTGGTGCTATCTTCACATCTGCACTCAATAAAGAATCCTATAAGTATGAAACCAATGTCATTAACTCATTCATGCCACCACTGATTACCGCATTCTTCGTCATAGCTGGTGCTGAACTTTCAATCTTTGATCTTTTCAAATACGGTGGATGGGCTATTCTTTATGTTGTTGCACATGCTGGAGGTAAGTTCTTAGGTGCTTGGTTAGGGACCAAACCAGATCCTAATCTACCCGTATCCGTCAAGAAAAACTTGCCAACTGCACTTCTCACTCAAGGGGGATTTGAAATCTTTTTAGCCGGATCGATTGCAGTCTATATGACCATTGATCAAGCAGATTCAACCATGATCAAAGCCATCGTCTTGACATCGGTATTGATTTTTGAATTCTTTGCCCCACTCTTATTTAGAAGCTCACTCTTCAAAGCGGGTGAAGCCAAAGATCATCATCAAGTGGAATGTCCTGTTGAAATCACAGACTGTGAAGTCGATCAGAGCGCACCCACACATTCACATTAATACAATCAAAAAGGAGCAAGCGGCTCCTTTTTTTATGGATTTCATGAAATCATTCGTCACGAATATCTTGTATTTGGATCTGTCTTTTTGAGTAACAAATAAATAAAGAGCAGAGTGCCTGGACCTGGTATTAGTTTGAGTAATATCCACCAACTCGATCGATTGGCATCATGTAGTCTTCTGACTTCAGCTCCGAAAAGAGGTAAAAACCAACATAGATTCGTCACGAGAAAGAATCGCACCCAAGTAGTTGTCAGTCCTAAATCAAAAATTCCGGTCACTTCTTGGATCAAAAATAGAATAAAGGGTAAATCAAAGATAAGAATAATCAATTGAATGCTCCAAAACTGTGCACGTCCCATGGTTCCAGATAAGGTGATATAAGGTTTGAACAACTGAAAAAAACCGAAGAGAAAATACTTGGGTGGATCATATTCAATATCTTTGCCCCACTCTTTGGTTGCTCGATCTTCAACATTGACCATTTGATGATTCATACGAAGAACAAAACCAGGGTTTGGTTCACCACATTGCGGACAAAAACGATCTTCAACGGTGAGATTTCGTTTACATTTAGCACATTTCATGTGTGTCATTCCTTCTCATCTACAATGATTAACGATGATGAATATCCTGATCAAGAGTTTTTTGAACGCTTGACTTTTTTCTCAGGAACCGGATCATACTTCGGCTTGAAAAGTGGATTGCACGTCAAAATACGTTTCGTTGTCAATAAGGAAGCTTTGACAAAATTGAAACGTGTGTAACATTCTTTAGCATAGGCACTGCATGTGGGTGTATGTCTACACTTATGATTACTATTGGGAGAGATGTCTCTTTGATACCATTCGATCAAAGAAATTGCGAACTTATTCATGTTTTCACCATCCTTATTATACCACGGCAAATGGGTTGTGTTAATTTTCATATTTTCTCTCAAATTGGTTTATCGGGTCAAAAATTATGCTATAATATGAGTATAGCAAATGAAAACGATTACAGGAGGTCACGGATGAAGGAGTACATCACGAAAGAGATTCGCAACATTGCAATTTTAGGACATCAAGGCTCAGGCAAGACCAGTTTGACAGAAGCTTTGCTATTCATCGGCAAAGCGATTGATAAAAAGGGAGAAGTCGAACGAAAGAATACAGTATCTGACTTCTTGATTGAAGAGCAAAACAAGCTTTCAAGCCTTTCACTCAGTGTATGTCCAGTTGAATGGAAGGACTATAAGTTAAACTTTATAGATGTTCCGGGTAGTGATGAATTTGTAGGTGATTTAAATCAGACACTTGGTGTTGTCAAAGGTGCGGTCATCATGATTGATGCCAGCAAAGGTGTCGAAGTTGGTACTGAACGTGTTTGGTTGGAAATTAGAAACAGACATATCCCAACTGTCCTCTACATCAATAAGATGGACAAGGAAAATGTCAAGTTTGAAAAAGTATTAGAAGGTATTCGTGAAAAGCTTGGTAAGAAAGCTGTTCCTTTCTGTTGGCCGATTGGCAAAAACGAAAATTTCGAAGGTTTTGTCAACGTCATTGAAATGAAAGCACGTATCTTCGATGGTGTCGATAGTCATGATGCGCCCATTTGGGATGAAAAGAAGCCAAAAATCGAAGAATTACATAACATGATCTTAGAAAGCGTTGCTGAATCATCTGAAGAACTGCTTGATCTTTATCTTGCAGGTGAAGAGATTCCAGAAGCGAAGATCAAAGAAGCCCTTAGAAATGGTATCATGAATGGCGAGTTAACGCCAGTCATCGTCGGTAGTGCAACCAAGACAATTGGTGTAAGAACATTGCTGAACATGCTCATTGACTATCTGCCTGCACCCGATGAACTTCGTCCATTGGTTGGTAAAGATGCAAAGACTGATCAAGAAATCACACGTTTGACTCATGATGATGAACCTTTTTCAGCCTATGTCTTCAAATCACTCGTTGATCCATTCTTAGGACAAGTGAACTACTTAAAAATCACTTCAGGTGTTTTGAAACTTGGTCAAGAAGTTGTCATTTCAGAAAAAAATGAAGTCAAAAAAATAGCGAACCTTTTCGCACCTCGCGGCAAGAATCAAATCGAATGTACCGTATTTCATGCGGGGGATATTGCTGCAATAGCTAAACAAGAAGGTATTCATACAGGTGATACACTGGCTGATCCCAAGAGTCCAATCGTTTATCCACCCGTTGCTTTACCAACTCCAGTCATCTACATAGCAGTCCATCCAAAAAATAAGAACGATGAAGATAAGATTTCCAATGCACTCAATCGTTTAAATATCGAAGATCCTACATTTGTCATCCAACGTAATAAAGAAACATCTCAATTACTCTTGGGTGGCATGGGTATGACACATCTCGGATATGTCATTGAACGTATGAGAACCATGTTCAAAGTGGATATTGAAATTGAAGATCAAAAGATTGTCTACCGTGAAACCATTAAAAAGACTGTTCAGGCTGAAGTAAAACACAAGAAACAATCCTGCGGTGCAGGTCAGTTTGGTCATGTATGGATTAAATTCGAACCCTCTGATAAAATCTTTGAATTCGCAG
>JANJXB010000125.1 GCA_024709245.1 Acholeplasmataceae bacterium
GTCACGATTGACATACTCAAAAAAACTCTTTTCAATTCTAAAATAGAGTTCTTTCGACATAAAATCTTGAGATAGTGATGAATACACCAATCCAGATAAACCATTTTCAATGATCATTTGATAAAATGGTTTTTCTTGTTCGATTGGCTTTTTATATATTTCATCATTGAGTGCATGACGTATCACGTCAAGCACGATTTCTTTAATGTTCATAGCATCCTTCTTAATCGAATCAAAATAGGTTTGAATAATCTCCATAAAAAGACTTTGGTCAAATAACTTTTACTCATCACTTGAACTATCTTCCCTTTGGTCTCAAAGGATTCCACATAACCAAAGATATCATCAATTTCCACGATTTCACTTTTCAGCAAATGATCTCCCTTGCATACAGCAAGTTCATCGCTCATCTTAATGATTCGATGAAGTTTATACGATCCCTGATGCCAAAACAACACTACATCATTGACCTGATAAGAAGCTTTCTTCACAAGGGTGACCACAGTGAGGTTATCCTTAAAAAAGGGCTCCATGGACCTTCCTGTTACGGTAAAGATGGCCTTTTGTCCACCTTCAAGCGTATCTTTAATCATACGCATCATCTCATCGGTCTTGACCTTGATTTTCATAAAATGATGGATTTCGATTTCAGGATATCTAAGAATGATAAGACATCTGATTTCGCTGTTTGGGTATCTATGACATATTTCTCGGTTAAGACTTGAATTAAGTCCTCAAGTTCTACTTCTTTTTGAAGTGCTTCAAATAAGAGGACACCACTCTCGTTTAACGTGATGAGTCCGTTGAAGTGTACGGCTTCGCTACCTACTGGGACTACAATGTGTTTCCCTGCAACATGTTTTAAGATAAACCCTGGTTTAATCTTCATGATTGTCCTCCAAATATGATGTCTTTTGCTGCGAGTGCAGCATCGATGGAATGTGTGGCTTCTAGGGTATACAGGGGAATATCATCCATGATGGCATTGATGATACGAATCATGTCATCCCAAAGTTTTTCGTCATCAGGTCTAAGCATGTTTCTCATCAATTCTTTGAGAGCTTCATCTCCTGAAATGCGTCTCATCTCGTTTGATGTGCCTTGTTTGATGAATACAATCGCAATCAGTGGTGCTTTTGTGTTTCGATTCACCGATGATTTTCCTGAGAAAGGAGAGCCGTAAACCATGATTCCTTCCTCTTCTAGTTTTAAGAGTGGTTTATCATCATTTAGGAATTCAACACTTGGAAATGCTTGTTTCCAGTATCTTGCATGTGTCGATTTGCCGGTTTGAGAGGGTGCTGAAAACAAGATTGAACCCCCTTCATACAGAATGGCGGATGCATGAAAAGGTAGAAACCCATACCTCATGGCGATTTCAATGAAATTGACGGATAATAAAACATATTCCATTTCGGATGCATTAGGATTAAGTCTTGTGTTGATGTAGATGTCTATCGATTGATAGTCATCTTTGATGATGAAAAGTTCTTTGACTTCATGTTTGCTATTTTTAGCATACAAGATTGTTTCATTGTCTTTTTGAATGATGTAGGGATTCCGATTTGAGAATGAATGTTGTGCAGGTTCATCAATGTGTTCTTGAAGATGAACGGTGATTTCGTGATCTACAGGTGAAAAATCATCGATTTGATAGGACTCGATGTTATTCGATAAGTATTCGTCATAATGGTAATTGAGTGCAATTCTGATGCCTGCAATCTCATACTTCTTCATAAACACCTCAGAGTGAATACTCTATTATTATATCAAAAAATCAGGGTATTGATGGTGCTTATTGAGTGCAAGTCTTTGTTTTTTGACTTGTTTTTATCCAAAATGAATACTCCTTATGTTTTATTGGATATGATGATATTCATCTCTATAACTGGATGAAAACAGATAGAATCATGGCATTATCGGATTTTTTTGATTCGATCTCCTCATGCATGATACAATAAAACCATAGAAGCGCATCAAACCGGAGGAAATTGCCATTAAAGCTCAATCGACAAGATCTTGGTTGATCAAGAACAATAAGATACTACGCATGCCCATCTTTTGGCTATCTTTACTCAATCTCATCATGAGCATAACTGCGATTTTTTTCGCTTTTTACTCGAAAGAGACGATTGACCTTGCCCTCGGTACTGACAACGTCAGTTTTCTTTACAGTGCGATCATTCTTGCAGGCTTACTCTTCATCCAAATCATAGTCTCCGCTTTAACTCCCTATCTTAAGGTCTATTTCACTGGACAAACGAACATCAGACTTAAACAAACTTTCTTTTCAAAATTACTGAAATCAAAGACCAAAGAAACTTCGGTTTATCATACAGGATCACTGATGAATCACCTTTACAGTGATATCGATATTGTCTCTGATGGGTTACTTGATGTCATTCCAAAATTCATCTTTTACACCGGTCGTTTCCTCGGTGCATTTGTCTTACTCTTTGTTTTAGATCCTATCTTCTCAGTTTCTCTTGTGGGCTTTGGATTGTTTTTGCTTATCTTAAGTAGACTTATATCCGGTGTGTATAAAAAAAGACATCATGCTCTTCAAAGTGCTGAGTCCGATGTCAGAAGCACACTTCAAGAAAGTATCTCTAACATTTCAGTTATCAAATCGTTTGAGGCTGAAGATCATATGTCTTCTCTATTGAAACAAAAACAAGATCATTTCTTTAAAGCACTCATGAAAAAACAGATCATTCAGACATTTTCTCAAACAGGGATGACGTTATTCTTTGCAGCGGGTTATGGACTTGCCATCGTGATTGGTGCGATTCGTTTATCTGAAGGTTTTATCACATTTGGTGCACTCACAGCGATGATTCAACTTGTCTCTCATATTCAGTCACCTTTTTCAGGGTTATCTCATTTATTGCCAAAGTATTACTCGATGATTGCATCTGCTGAACGTTTGATGGTGCTTGAAGCTTTGAATGAAGATGTGAAAGATCCCTATCCCATACAGACATTTGAAAAACTGGTGTTAAAGAACCTCAATTTCAAATACGATGATCGCATGGTGATTCATGATCTAACCACCACCATCACCAAAGGTTCAATCATTCGTATTGTGGGTGATAGTGGAAAAGGCAAAACAACCCTCTTTAAGCTTCTGCTCGGGTTGATTGAACCGAATAGTGGAGAAATATACATCGTTTCCGGAAAGAAACAATACCCTGTTAATGAACGTTCACGACACCTTTTCAGTTATGTACCTCAAGGCAATTTCATTTTATCGGGTACCATTCGAGAAAACTTATGTCTGTACCAGGATGCTACTGAAGAACAGTTAATCACTGCATGCCGAACAGCAGAAATTCTGACTGACATTTTGATGTTACAACAAGGATTCAGCACCATTTTAGGTGAGCGTGGCGCGGGATTTTCAGAAGGTCAGATTCAAAGACTTGCAATAGCGCGCGCACTGTTAAAAGATGCCCCAATCCTTCTATTGGATGAGATATCATCTGCACTCGACAAAGAAACTGAAAAGAAAATCTTTGAATCTATTCGTCAGATGAAAGGTAAAACAGTACTCATCATCTCACACAGAGAACTTGATTCCAAGGTTTATGATTTATCATTACCCCTTACATAGGTTTAAAGCCCGCAAATGAAGATGCTTGCGGGCTTTTTCTTTGAAACGATTCAGTTGTAGTTATATCTGAAACTTGACACAACGTAAATCCTATGCTGAAGCTCTCATCAAAAGCGCTGTAGAGATGGATTGCCATCCTTCCCAAGTCAACATTCAGGTCCACTTTCTTTTTTTTCAGTCATAGCAATGCAGTCGGCCAGACTGCATTTAACGCTAGCTTTCGCACACAACTAAGGCTGGCCCAATGATAAGTATATGCTTACCCGTTGAGGTTTTTCGTTGTGACTTCTGCACGGAAGCATTATAGTCTTCTATGGATTTCGAAGACGTCAACCACAATTTGATGTTGGCTGCAGTTGCCCCAGTCTGCCACGACTTTGGGTCTGCTCAAACTGCTTTGCAGAATACTTTAGTAGCCTGAATGATGAGTTCCGCATCATGGTCCTCCCGGATACAATCCAGTGTGAAGGTATTCCAACCTCGGCCATGATCACCTTATGTTCGCCATATACATTATTCAGTCATCAGCGCTTTTCAGGAGAACATCAGCATTTCATTACACTTTCATTATATCAATCTATTTTCATTCGAACAATTGTCATTATTAACTTGATTTGTGACCACCTTTTTTGACTATAGTCATTCTTTTCAAAATTATCATATATTTATGACCACTTTTTATGGTATGATTGGGGTGAGGTGAATCAAATGGAAGAAAAAATTAAAGTGAACATCAGTCGAAGTGTCTATGAAATTCTTCATAAAGACATGGAACTCTTCGAATTTTACAAATCCAACGGTACACTCAATCAAAATGCATTCTATACCACGCTGATTACAAACTTCTATGAATCCTATCATGAACAAGAAGAAAAGAGTATAAAAGACATCAAATATAGAATTCAAGAAGCAATCCATGTGAAAGAGCAAGTCGCGATCGACTTGTCATTTGAACTTGCTCAAGATTTAAGCAGATCAATCCTCCTTTTAGACGATGAGAAATACGATCATGCCATTTCCATAAAACCCACAAAGAACTCAAAGACTGTGATGCTTTACATTGAAAACTATCTTTTAAAACATCAATCACTTTCAAACTTCTATCGGATGCTCTTCACTTCTTATGCCAGAAAACCTCAAGATCAAAGAGAACGTATCATTTTCAAACAGACGATTCAACTCATTGAGCAGGCAATTCAATCCAAATCGATGGTATTTATGACTACATCCAAAGAGGATAGAAAAGATGAGGTTGCACCTTATCTCATCCAAAACTCTAAAGAAGAGCTCTTTAATTACGTATTAGGAACCATCCAGGATCAACCTTATACATTTAGGCTATCTCGAATCAAAACCGTTTCGATTCTCAATAAGCGAAGCGAATTCAGCAATTTAGCCATCAATGCTTTAGAGCGCATGCGAAAAGCTCCTCAATACTTCATCTCTCATACGGAGACCGAGGATGTCATCGTTGAATTATCGAATCGAGGGGTCGAGTTGTTTCGAAGCATTTATATCCATAGACCCACACCCGTTGAAATTGTGGGACAAACGTATCGATTTCAATGTTCCCATCAACAAATCTTCCAGTATTTCACACGATTCGGTCATCATGCCTATGTAAAATCCCCTGAATCTTTATCAAAACAGATTGAAACTTATTTCAGGATTGCTTTAAAGCATTATTCCAAAAAACATCACAATGCAGTCAAAACATTATAAAAAAAGCAAATTGAAATTTGCTCTTTTGGGTTAAAATCTATCCACCTCAATTTTCGAATGATACAAGTTTATGTCAAAATACAGATTTTATGATGATAAACTTTCAATATCATCTAATGTCGGCATAGATGGTATGGCACCGTACCGCGAAATGACATGACTACTCACTCGATGGGCGAACCTAATGAGATCTTCATTGAGTTCAACTAACGTTTCTATGGTTATTCTATACTCAAGAAGTTTAGCAATAATGGCTCCAATGAATGCATCTCCTGCACCAGTTGTATCAACAACACTAGTTTTGATGCTTGGGACAAAAAATGAGCGTTCTTTGGTATATATTGATGCTCCAACAGGTCCTTCAGTAATGATGACCACTTTCACATTTCCTTGAAACAAGAATTCTATGCACTCATCTCTTTGAGTTTTTCCTGTTATAAACTCAAGT
>JANJXB010000024.1 GCA_024709245.1 Acholeplasmataceae bacterium
AGAACAAGTGGAAAAACTTGAAAATGAAATTCGAGAATTGAAAGATAAATACTTAAGAAATCAAGCAGAACTCGAAAATTTCAAAAAACGTATGCAACAAGAGCGTATCCAGGATCGCAAGTATGCAAGCAAAGGTTTAATCAGTGACATCTTAAGTCCACTCGAACAACTCAGCATGGCAGTCAATATGAAGACAGACAATGATTTACTTAAAAACTTCTTGATCGGATTTAAAATGATCAATGACAATTTATTCAATGTCTTACAAACAGATGGACTGAAAGAGATCGATGCACTGAACAAGCCATTTGATCCCAATTTACACTACGCAATTGAAAAAGAAAATGACAAGACGAAACCCAATGGAATCAATGTTCATGTCATTTCTAAAGGATATATGTATAAAGATCAACTACTCAGACCTACAATGGTCAAAATCAACGAATGGAGCGAAGAAGAACATGGCAAAGACGAATAAAATTATCGGTATCGACTTAGGAACAACCAATTCATGTGTTTCCGTCATGGAAGGCGGAGAAGTTAAAGTGATTGCGAACGCAGAAGGTGGCAGAACCACTCCTTCTGTGGTCTCTTTCAAAGGTGATGATATTTCTGTGGGTGATGTCGCAAAAAGACAAGCAATCACCAATCCAAACACAGTCAGTTCCATCAAGCGCCACATGGGCGATATGAATTATCGTGTCGACATCAATGGCAAGAAGTATACACCGCAAGAAATTTCAGCCATCATTTTACAAAACTTAAAAAAGACTGCTGAAGACTATCTCGGTGCAACCGTCACACAAGCAGTCATTACTGTACCTGCATATTTCAATGACGCACAGCGTCAGGCTACCAAAGATGCTGGTAAGATTGCGGGACTTGATGTCAAACGTATCATCAACGAACCTACTGCTGCTGCACTCGCTTATGGTATTGACAAAACGGATAAAGAACAAACTGTCTTAGTCTTTGACTTAGGCGGTGGTACATTTGACGTATCCATCTTAAGACTTGCGGATGGTACATTTGAAGTTATTGCAACATCCGGTGACAATCACTTAGGTGGAGATGACTTCGATGATCTCATCATCAACTGGCTTGTTGAACAGTTTAAGAAAGACAATGGCGTCGACTTATCGAAAGACAGAATGGCACTTCAAAGACTGAAGGATGCTTCTGAAAGAGCGAAGAAAGAACTTTCAGGTGTTACCACGACACAGATTTCTCTCCCATTCATCAGCATGGGCGTTTCTGGACCTTTACATCTTGAAACGACACTCACACGTGCCAAGTTCAATGAACTCACTGCGGGTCTCGTTGAACGTTGCGTAGGACCTGTAAGACGTGCCTTATCCGATGCGAAGATGACCAATAAAGATATTGACCAAGTATTACTCGTCGGAGGATCAACAAGAACTCCAGCCGTTCAAGAAATGGTGAAGCGTGAACTGGGTAAAGAACCCAATAAGAGTGTCAACCCAGATGAAGTGGTTGCTATGGGTGCAGCCATTCAAGGTGGCGTTCTTGCCGGTGATGTGAAGGATGTATTGTTACTTGACGTTACACCACTTTCACTCGGTATTGAAACTTTGGGTGGTGTTTTCACAAAACTCATCGAAAGAAATACAACCATTCCAACATCGAAATCTCAAGTCTTCTCAACAGCTGCAGACAATCAACCCGCAGTCGACATTCATGTCCTACAAGGTGAACGTTCAATGGCTGCAGACAATAAGACTTTGGGTAGATTCCAACTAGGAAGCATTCCACCAGCACGTCGTGGTGTACCACAAATCGAAGTTACTTTTGATATTGATGCCAACGGTATTGTTTCTGTCAAGGCAAAAGACTTAGGCACAAACAAGGAACAAAAGATCACCATTTCAGGAACAGGTTCATTATCGAAAGAAGAAATCGAACGTATGGTGAAGGAAGCCGAAGAACAAGCAGAAGCTGATAAGAAGAAACGCGAAGAAGCAGATTTAAGAAACGAAGCTTCCAATTTGATCTTCCAGACACAAAAAGCTATGGAAGATTTGAAAGATGAAGTTGATCCATCAACAAAGAGCAAACTTGAAGGTCTGATTAAAGATCTAGAATCCGCTTTGGCAGGTTCAAATCTCGATCAAATCAAGAGCAAGAAAGAAGCACTTGAAAAAGATGCTCAGGAAATTGCCATGAAGGCATATCAGAAAGCTCAAGAAAAACAACAACAAGATTCAAGTGAACCTAAAGGCAAGAAAGACGGCAAAAACACAGTGGATGCCGAATTTGAAGAAAAATAAGCGCACAGGGTTAAATACCCTCAGACGATGGAGTTGATGCTATGGCAGATAAAAGAGATTATTATGACGTTTTGGGCGTAAGCAAGACGGCATCCGATGATGACATCAAAAAAGCTTACCGAGGACTCGCCAAAAAGTATCACCCAGACGTATCCAAGGAACCCGAAGCAGAAGCAAAATTTAAAGAAGTTCAAGAGGCATATGATCATTTATCGGATCCGCAAAAGCGTGCTGCATATGACCAATATGGTCATCAAGGCAATCCTTTTAATGGTGCAGGTGGTCAGGGATTTGGCGGTTTCGGTGATTTTGGTGGTTTTGGAGACATCTTCAGTCAATTCTTTGGTGGAGGTGCCAGAACTCAAAAGCGAGAATCTTACGGCGGACCTCAACGTGGTGATGATCTAGAAAAAAATGTCACCATCGATTTCATGGATGCTGTTCTCGGTACCAAAAAGACATTCCAAGTCGATATTGATGATGAATGTCATGTGTGCCATGGATCAGGTGCCGAGTCATCGAAAGACATTGAAGCATGCGACCGCTGTCATGGCGATGGTTTCATCAATATTGATCAACGCACCATGTTCGGCACCATGCGGACACAACAAGCTTGTCCAAAATGTGGCGGTGCTGGAAAAATCATCAAAAACAAATGTAAAACTTGCGGTGGTAGAGGTAGAGTCAAGACCACCAAGAGTGTGGATGTGAATATCCCTGCAGGTGTTGACAACAACATGTCCCTAAAGGTTGCAGGTTACGGTAATGGTGGAACCAAAGGTGGTCCACAAGGAGATTTATATCTCAATTTCAGAGTCAGACCTCACCGTGTGTTCAAACGTGAAGAAGATGACATCATTTTGGAAGTACCCATCTCGATAACTCAAGCTGTTTTGGGTGGAACCATCGAGGTTCCTACGATCTATGGCGATGTCGATTTGAAGATTCCTGCAGGTATTGATCAAGACACTATTTTAAGAATGCGTGAAAAAGGTGTCTCCAATGTTAGAACAAAGAAAAAAGGTGACCAGCAGGTCATCATTAAGATTGCAACGCCAAAGAATATATCATCTCAAGAACGGAAACTCTACGAACAACTTGAAAGCTTAACATCGAAAGATAGCAAGTCCAGTTGGGAAAGATTCAAGAATATGTTCAAAAACAATTAATCGAAAAAGCGAAGCCATTCGCTTTTTTTGTTAAAAAAAACACCTGGATTTGATCACAGGTGCTTCATTTAGGATACCTTTTTCGGTGGAAGTGGGAAGAACACACTCGTTCTTTTCGCATACTCTTGAAACAAAGGATTGTTCTTATACTTTCTTTCAAGAAGTGGAACTCCTGAAACAAATAGCAATAAATAAGTGATGAATAACGGCCCCACTAAGCCCATCAAAGTGATTGGGTTCAAACTCGAAATGGAGATGATTCCAACACTCCACCACATCAGTGACTCTCCGAAATAATTGGGATGTCTTGTGTATTTCCATAATCCGGTCTGAAGAATTTTACCCTTGTTTTGAGGGTCTTTCTTAAATGTCTTAAGTTGTGCATCACCCACTGCTTCAAAATAGAAACCGATGATCCACAGAACCACACCGCTCGATAAGACGACCCATGGTATGAGTGTCATTTCAGATGCATATAGACTTGCAAACTGAATGGGTAGGCTAATGATGTATAAGAATGTCATCTGAAGCATGAAAACATAGAAATAGGCTTTAAGCATCAACTTTGTTTTCCATCTTTTTCTCATGTCAACATATCTGAAATCTTCAGGTTTACTCCAATTACGAAGACCAATGTAGAAGAATAACCGAAATCCCCAAATCATCACTAAAACAGTGACGACGATGGATTGAATCCCATAGGTACCTTCATAAAGTAATGAGGTCACAGCAACCACCACAAATCCAAGTCCCCATGCCATATCGGCAAGACCATTGTTTTTCTTGATTTGTGCGATGATGAAAAAGATGTTGAAGAATACAAACAATGCAATCGCATTGACTAAAAAGAAATTCATGACTTTTCACCTCGAATGTAGGCAATGGCTACTGTACCAATACCAGCATTCATTGCGACAATGGTCGATATATCCATCACATAAGCGGGTTCTTTTCCAACAATTTTCCGATAAGTTTCAGCATATTGTTTTGCCCGTTCCTTTGCATTTGCATGAACAATTGCAAACGATTCAATTCCATGTTTTTCAACCACTTCACGGATATGCTTTTCAATCTTCCAATTCGATGATTTCAAGGAAAGTGATTTTTCAAAGATGATGCCTTGACCGTTTTCATCAATGGAAATGATTGGTTTCAAGTTCATGATTTTTCCGATGATACCAGTGACTTTAGATACACGTCCAGAACGCACCATGTATTTCAGTGTCTTCACACTGACCAATATCTTCGCTTTTCCTGTCAAAGATTCCATGATTTTTTCAAGATCATCCAATGACTGACCCTGGTCAATCAATTCTGCAGCCTTCATCACAAGTAAGCCTTCTGCACCGGAGTTTTGTTTCGAGTTCATGACTCGTATATCAGCGACACTCTTGAATTTTTGTGCTGCTTCCTTAAATGCCTGGTAAGTACCACTCATCTTTTCAGACACTGTGAGAACAAAGACTTGCTGATAATAAGTTGTTAAAAATGAGAAGAAGTTTTCGAGTGCTTTCGGATTGGGTTGTGCCGATGTTGGATATACCTTGAGTGTGTCCATCATGTCGTAGAATCTTGAACTTTGAATGGTCACTTTATCATAATAAGTCGTATCATTGATGATTAAATTGATTGGAAACATGTGTATTTGATACTGATCAACCATCGATTCAGGTAAATCGGCAATGGAATCTGTCACGAGTGCAATTGGATACTTTCGATGATGTGCAGCTTCAAACTGACGTTTCATGTCGTCCACTTTTTGTTCACTGATTTTCGCTCTATCGGATAAATACGCGAAAACATGATCCGGATGATCGGTATGAATATGAATTCTTACAGTTTGATCCGATCCAGCAACCACAAGCGAATCACCTAAGGATTCAAGTTCATTTCTCAGTTGATCCAAATTAAGATGTTTTCCACGAATCAAAGCTTCTGTACAATACCGAAATTGACTCTCTTCGAGATGATCGACATGGAGTTCAGAAATTGTTTCGTATTGATGCATGGATAGGTCAACCTCTTCTCCCTTGAGTGCTTTGACAAAACCTTCGATGAAATGAACAAACCCTTTCGCCCCAGCATCAACCACTTTGTTATCTTTTAAGACAGCGAGTTTTTCAGGAGTTCTTGCGAGTTCCTCCTTGGCTGCCTCAAATGCTTTTCCCATCAATTCAATGAAATTGGATGTCGCATTTTTAAATTCTTTCATCGCATTGGCCCATGTTCTCATCACGGTAATCATCGTACCTTCTACCGGTTTTGAGATGGAATGGTAGGCGTAATTTGCAGCACGTTCAACCGATTCAATGAATGTTTCCGTATCGATTTTGTTTTCTCGGATTCCAGAAGAAAATCCAATGATGTATTGAGCAAAAATGATGCCTGAATTACCTCGAGCACCTACAATGGCTGCATCGGCAATGGACTGAATGGTTTCTTCACTGGTGTTACCAAGCTTTGAGCGTTCCAAGATCGATGACATCATCGATGCAAGATTACTTCCTGTATCACCATCCGGTACTGGAAAAACATTGATTGAATTCAGTTGATTTTTTTCTAGAATGACATTTCGTGCGCCAATCATGAATGATTTGAAGAGTAACTCGTTGGATAAATGAAAAGTATTCGATTGCATAGTGTTCTCCTTAAGATAACAATGAATTGACCCAGTAAGCAAGTGTCGATGTCGATAGACCGAGGAAAGTCCCCCAAGCTAGATCAATCAAAGTTATTTGAATTGGCCAACCCTTCAGGGTGGCAAGATTGGTTAAGTCGTAGGTTGCATAAGTGATGAGACCAAACAGTGCACCGTGGAGTAATGCTTTGGTCACACTACCGGATTCAACAGCAGGCATCACAACAAAGAAAACAAGACCGCCGATGAAAAGTAGATAGAAAATAATCGCAGCAACCCAGTTCACTGTTGGACTCATCAATTCACCTAATTGTTGTTTATAAATGTTTTTAGCGATAACGCCAAGCCAGAATAAGTCGATGGCAAAAAAGATGATGAATGTGATGCCATAGAGTTTTAAGAATGTGAGCATGGTTATTCCTCCTTGATATGCTTTCATTATACCACTAGCCACAAACCTTGGTGTTAACCCTTTGCCCAAGGGTAAAGATTACCGCAAAAGATGTGAGAAAAGTCGACTTGTTTCACACAGTTATTTAAACATGCTATAATTTAGCTATCAACAGTCCATGGAGGTTTTTTCTATGATATTGATCAGACATCACAATGAAGGCAATCTTAAACCTTACTTTTATTTCGCACTCGAAGAATATGTGTTAACACAACTTTTGAAAAATGATGAAACCTACTTTTTCACTTGGGAAATTCACGGTGTTGTGATTGGGAAAAATCAAGTGATTGAAAATGAAGTGAATCTTCAGTTTTTAAAGGAGCATCAAATCGATGTTTATCGAAGACCGACAGGTGGCGGTTGTGTCTACGCAGATCATCGAAACACCATGTTTTCCATCATCACGAAGAAAACAAACAAAGAATTCACCTTTAAGACCTATCTATCCAAAATCATTGATTCTATGAAACTATTGAATATACAGATTGAGTTTTCAGGTCGGAATGATCTTCTCTTTGAAGGTAAAAAAATCTCTGGAAATGCATTTTTACAAAACAAGTATGGGATGTTGATGCATGGTACTTTCTTATATGACTGCGATCTTGAAACCATGGTTCGTGCCATCACACCTTCCGATGAAAAGCTTGTCTCTAAAGGTATAGATTCTGTTCGTTCTAGAGTCACGAATCTAAAACCATATCTTAACGGTTTGACTCAAGAACAACTCATTCGTCACTTTGAGAATACACTTACTTACCAGACATATGAACTGACACCTGATGACTTAAGAGAGATTGCAAAACTGCAGAAGAAGTATGAAACCAAAGAATGGATTTTCAAGAAACAACCTGCATACACCAAGATCTTGAAAAAAAGAATACCCGGTGGTTTGTTTGAGATTAAACTGGATCTTGATGAAGGCATCATTCGGAATTTAGCAATACAAGGTGACTTTTTTGATAAACTGAATCTGCTCCCCTTTGAATCGCTTTTCAAAGACCAACCCTACGAGAAATCCACAATTTCAAAGATTCTTTCGAATCATAAAATTGAAGATTACATCCTTGATGCCAATTCAGAATCCTTTCAATCCCTCCTTTTTGAAGGTATTTTAGGTGAGTAATCACCTTCATCTTTGAAATCCATTCGATTTTGCTTGAAAATGGTTGAAAAGTTGACGAGTTATGAAATAATTTGTTAAAATAAAGTAGAACGTGAAAGGTGGTATTCGCATGAAAGAGAAGAAAATCAAGAAATCTGATCTTGAAGCCGAAACATTGGTAGAACCTGAAGAAGAAGCCCCCAAAAAGGCAAAAAAGGAAAAACCGGTCAAGGTGAAGAAGGTTGATGTTGCCAAGGAAAACAAGAAGAGAGAAAAGTTCACTTCTAAGTACTTCAAAAAATTTTCCGGACGTTCCGATTTATCCTATGGTGACATGCTTCAGGCGGACTACAAAGCTGCCATGAAACGTGCTGAATTGTTATCAAGTCTGAAACCAGGTGATTATGATTCACCGATGATCATCACTGTACCGGATGCCTATAACCAAGGCGGTAAAGTGACGTACCGTTTGGACAAGAAATCGGATGGATCACAAACATTGCTCTATGACCAGGCGCTTGTTACCATCTTATTCTTTGGTGCGGATTCGCTGTTTTATTATCAAGCAAATATCGATCACAGAAATGGTCACATCGGATATGATGTTGCAGGAGAATTCAATTATTTCGACGTCGTCCATATGGAGACTTCACTCAAATATGACCATCCAGATCGTCCTAAGTACATTACATTAGACTTGGAAGTTGGACTTGCTGATGGCGTCATTGTTCCTTTCCACTTAAGAAATCACCGCATTCATGAGGATTATGAGTTACCAGGATTGATCACAGAAAGTGAACAAAAAGTACTGGATACCCTCAAAGAAAAAGTTAGAAATAGCCGTATGGTTTAGAAACCCCTTCGGGGGTTTTAAAATGTATGCATGTCATTGACATTTGATCTTTTATTATGTATAATACTTTTTGTTGAGGTGATATCATGAAGCTGAAATTAAGCGATTTAAAAGAAAAAACCTCATTAAAGTTCGTTCAAGATTATTCCGAAGCGATTGCTGATCAAGTCGACATCCTCTCCATCAAGCCAGCACACATTGCATGCGATATCTTCAATAAGACAGACGAACTACTGATAACAGTCCATGTCGATGTAGAAATGGAACTTGCATGTTCTAAGACACTTAAACCCGTGCCTTACACGATGCAATTTGATGCGGATATCATTTTCGGATCCTCTGAAGATGCTGAATATCCTCTCTCAGACCCCATCGAACTTTCGGACATTATCTTCGGATACATTCTATCCGAAAAACCGTATACCATCTATCATCCAGATGCTGAAAAGACTTCATTCGACAAAGAGAAAAGTCCACATCCTGCATTTGCTGATTTGGATAAGATTGTGAAAAAATAGGAGGTGAACAGATGGCTGTTCCATTTCGAAGAACGAGTAAAACTGCGAAGAGAAAGAGACGTACACATTTCAAGTTGACTGCTCCCGCGTTGGTTGTATGCCCACAGACAGGTGAATTTACACTCCCACACAGAGTAACACCAAACAGTGGTTATTACAAAGGACAACAAGTTTTAACTAAGAAGGAATCCAAGAAGGATTAAGGAAGGGTGCCCACAGGCACCTTTTTCTTTCTACAATTGACATTCGTAGTACTTTCATATATAGTGATGATGAACAAGGGATGAAAAACAATGAAACATGAAACGGTCATGAAGCAAGAAGCAATTGAATATTTAAACATCAAACCAGACGGTATCTATGTGGATGGCACTTTGGGGGGTGCTGGTCATGCCAAGCATATCCTGGAACATTTAAAAAATGGCCATCTTTATGCATTTGATCAGGATGATTTTGCCATCGATTATGCCAAAAATGTATTAAAGGATTTTTCGAACTATACCATCATTCGTAGTAATTTTAGATTCATGAAAGAGAAATTAAGCGAACTTGGCATTCACCATATCGATGGACTCCTGCTGGATCTTGGTCTGTCATCCTTCCAAATTGATGATGAAAATCGTGGATTCACCTATTTGAAAGATACAACACTCGATATGCGCATGGACCGTTCACAGGAACTCACTGCAGAAGTCATTTTAAACACATATTCGATGGAGGAGTTGGCAAAAATATTCTTTGTCTATGGAGAAGAAAAAAACAGTTTCAAGATAGCACGAAGAATCATCGAAAAAAGACCGTTAAAATCCACCATGGAGCTTGTTAAAATCTGTGATAGTGTGAATTATAATGAAAAAGGGCATAGTTCGAAACGTGTTTTCCAAGCCCTCAGAATTGCAGTCAATGATGAACTGACTGTCCTCGAAGATGTCTTGAAAGATGCCGTTGATATGTTGAATCCTGAAGGTAGACTGGTGGTCATCACTTTTCATTCTTTAGAAGATCGAATCGTCAAACATTTTTTCAGGGATGAAAGTACAATCGATATCCCGAAACATATGCCAATCATGATTTTACCGGATACAAAAACAGAAGTCATCACAAAAAAACCCGTTTATCCAAGTGAAGCCGAAATCGAACGGAATTCACGAGCAAAATCTGCAAAATTAAGAGCACTGAAGAGGAAATAATATGAGAATCGCTTTGATTGCACACGATAAGAAAAAGAAAGAACTGCTCGAGTTTGTTCAACTGAATCATGATGTATTTGAAAAGCATGATCTCTATGCCACAGGAACAACAGGTGGCATCATCAAAGAACACACAGGACTTAAGGTAAGCTGTAAAAAATCAGGACCTTTAGGAGGGGATCAGGAGATTGGTTCGATGGTTGCCAACGGCAAAATCGATATGATTTTCTTTTTCAGAGATCCACTCACGGCTCAACCCCATGAACCGGATGTTTCAGCACTCTTAAGATTATCTGATGTGTATCAGACTCCGATTGCTACCAACGTTGAAGCAGCAAAACTCTTTTTAAAAGCACTGAGAAAGTAATGCAAGATCAAATATCCAAAAGACTTGGCGACGAGTCTTTTTTTATGTTTTATTTTAGTATTGTCATTATCTAAAGCATGAAAACATTTACCATTGCAAAAACAA
Organism: Acholeplasmataceae bacterium; assembly: GCA_024709245.1. GTDB lineage: Bacteria > Bacillota_I > Bacilli_A > Acholeplasmatales > Acholeplasmataceae > Peloplasma. The sequence continues at coordinate 10,682 of JANJXB010000024.1, forward strand.
CACATAAAAGATGAATTTACTGTATGATAACGATAATCATCGGTCAATAGGATATTTTGAAATTCAAACTGTTAACCGACAAGAAGCATCCTAAAATCGTCATATCCAATGGCAATACAAACAGGAGATAAGCCGTGATCACTACAGTAATCATAAGTCAAGATTTATATCGGAATCAACTTTTTAACACAAAGGGACATCATTCATGAATGCTCAAACCATGTGGCCCGAAATCATTCAGGGTGGTATGGGTGTTGGTATTTCATCACCCAAACTTGCAAATGTTGTCTCGAAACACGGACAACTGGGTGTCGTTTCAGGCACGGCAGTTGCACTTACTATGGCAAGAAAACTCATGGATGGAGATTTAGATGGCAGTATTCGAGATGCGTTATCAGAATTTCCATATCCAGAAATAGCACATGAAATCATCGCAAAATATCATCAGACAACACCATCTGATGCATCAAAGGACAAATATAAAGGTGTTCCAATGCCGAGTTTGGATCAAAGTAGTGCATTGACAGATTTGATGGTGGTTGCTAATTTTGTTGAGGTAGTCTTAGCCAAAAAGGGACACCAAGGAAAAGTCGGTATCAATTTACTCGAAAAATTGCAAATACCGACATTGCCATCACTCTATGGTGCAATGCTAGCAGGTGTGGATTTCGTTTTAATGGGTGCGGGTATCCCAGTCCGAATTCCAAGTGTTTTGACTGAACTTTCAAATCATCATGATACTTACTTACCTGTCAAGATTGCTGATGATGCTGAACATGAACCGACACTGGCTTACTTTTCTCCAACCGCATTTTCAAGGGGAAAAACGTTACCCAAGATCAATCGGCCTAAATTTCTAGCGATTGTCAGTTCAGCAACGCTTGCAATTCATTTAAATCGTTCACAACTGGGAAGTCCAGATGGATTTGTGATTGAAACACCTATCGCTGGCGGACACAATGCACCTCCCAGAGGCAAAATGCAGTTATCAGAGACTGGTGAGCCCATCTACGGAGATAAGGACATTATTGATATCAAAGCCATTGCTCAGATTGGACTACCTTTTTATTTAGCGGGTGGATTTGGAACGCATGAGCAATTTCTCTATGCAAAGTCTCTCGGTGCTCAAGGTGTTCAAGTCGGTACCGCATTCGCTTTCTGTGAAGAATCTGGAATGGATCCGGAATTAAAAAAGCAGATTATTGCTGAAATCAAGCATGGTCAAAGCAAAGTTAAAACCGACCCGCTGGCATCTCCAACCGGATTTCCTTTCAAGGTAGTTGAAGCAGAACACACAAACGGTTTACAAGAAGTCTATGAAACACGGAAAAGAATTTGTGATATCGGATATTTGAGAGAACCCTATCGTAAAGCTGATGGAAAAATCGGATATCGTTGTCCATCGGAACCAGAATCTGATTATATGGCTAAAGGTGGAAAAATCGAAGAGACCATCGGAAGAAAATGTTTATGCAACGGACTTGTAGCAACACTTGGTCTAGGGCAAAAAAGACGTCAGGGTGCGATTGAACGTGCAATTGTCACCGCTGGAGATGATTTGAAGTATATTTTAAGATATCTGAGACCCGGAGAACATTCATATAAGGCGATTGATGTACTGAAGATTCTTTTAGGTCAACGTTTTAAAACAGCATACTAAAAAAAAGACAGAAGTCGATGTTGACTTCTGTCTATTTGTTTTTCTTATGTGAACCAGAAATGATGATTCTGATGTAATCAATATCCAGATGCTTGAATGCTGGGTGGCTTGATAGGAATTCAAAGATTTCAGGATTATTGACTTCTGTGATTGAATTGGTATCTTTATTCATGATGTGAATATGACTATCCGCAGAATGCATGGGATTTCCCATGGCAAGATCGTAATATTTCGTATCGTTGATGTAAATTTCAACAACTATTTTTTGCTCAACTAAAAACTCAAGATTGTTATAAATGGTCGAGACATTGTAAAAACCACGACTGGCGAGAGCTTTCTGAATTTCTTTGAATGTCAGATGCTGGTTCTCAAGAACCTCAATCATTGCTTTTCTACTTTTGGTCAGACGCATTTTGTCTGTTCTAATTTTATGGTAATAACGTTCTTTAAGATCCACAGTATTCGCGCTCCTTTGAGCAGATGAAGATGCATACATTCACCCATGTCTATTATAGCAGTATTTAGAAATGGTTTAAAGAAATATGCTTGAATGACTCTGTTGTGTTTGAGTCTTGATTCATAGATTTCTCTAGAAACAGCAGTGATACCGTGACCAAAAATCACGATTAATGCTATAATAGAGAGGGTGATGTCATGCATATTGTTTTTGGTGGATCCTTCAATCCCCCAACCCTCGCACATCGACATATGATTGAAAAACTGCATGAGACCTTCAAGGAGTCTTTTGTTTTGATTTTACCGGTCGGCGATGATTATACAAAACCCGAACTCATCTCCATTCAGCACAGAATCCAAATGCTTAAGTTGATGATCAAAGACATGTCCAATGTGTTCATCTCAGACATTGAAGCGAAACGTCCATGGCTAGGAACATTACAAAGTCTAGAGGAACTATCCAAAGATTACGGTCATCTTCATTTTGTAATCGGCTCAGATAATTTAAGTGGACTCTTCAGTTGGATCAATTATCAGAAGTTATTGGCTGATTATCCTTTCATTGTCATGACACGACCGAATTCACTGTCTAGAGATGAGGCAGAAGAAATGTTTCGTCACATCCCTCATCAATTCAGATTTGTTGACTTTGATGAAGACATCTCTTCAACTCAAGTCAGAAATAATCTTTCACATGCAGCAAAATATCTCATGCCTGAGGTTTATGAATACATCATGACCCATCAGCTCTATAAGGAGAAAAAGAATGTATAAACAGGGTTGGATTAAAGTTTCAGCAGCAACTCCAAAAATCAACGTCGGCGATCTCAAGCATAATAAGCAAGAGATTCTTTCGATCTTGAATCAAACCAAATCATCCATCATTGTTTTTCCGGAACTGACGGTTACGGGGTATACATCCTCTGATCTTTTTTATCAGGAATCCTACATCGGAGAAGCGAAAGAGACCCTCAAGGAAATCATCGAAGAAACGACTTATCAAGGGGTCTATATTTTAGGTGCTCCCCTGGATTTGTATGGTATTTTATACAATTGTGCTGTTGTCATCAAACAGAAACAAATTTTAGGAATTGTCCCGAAGCATTATTTACCCAATTATCACGAGTTTTATGAAAAACGCTGGTTTCATACAGGATTCAAAACACAGATGAAATCCATTAAACTCTTTGGAAAAGATATTCCTTTTGGGTATCTCATATTTGAAGATGCTGAACAAGGAATTCGTTTTGGAGTTGAAATCTGTCAAGATGTATGGGCAGCCTACAGCCCTTCGGATGACATGAGTCTGGCTGGAGCGAATCTTTTCTTCAATCTTTCAGCATCCACGGAACGTGTCGGAAAACCATCCGTGAGAAGACATTTGGTCCTTGACCATTCCAGAAAACAGATGGCAGCCTACGTTTACACGTCATCAGGGCATTTTGAATCATCCAGTGAAGTGGTTTACTCAGCACATAAATTGATTGCCTCTCAAGGTGTGATGATTGCTGAGTATTGTGATTTTGACATGCATTCATCGATATTGACAGCAGATATTGACATTTCTGCCATCAATTATCAAAAGCGACAAGACTCAACATATCGCGACATGCACATGCTTATTCAAAACCACTATCAATTTATCCCTGTCATGTTTGAAGTGTCTTCACACTATCTTTTTGAAAAACCACTCAATCCAAAACCCTTCATTCCATCAACAAATCTCGAAGAAGAAATCAGTCTTGCCAATCACCTTCAAACATTTGGTCTCATCAAGCGCATTGAATCACTTCCCCAAACATCTTCCAAGATTGTGATCGGTGTCTCGGGTGGTCTTGATTCTGCTCTAGCTCTTTTGGTGAGCCATCAAGCCATGAAAAAACTAGGCAGAAGTCCGAAAGAGATCATTGCAGTGACGATGCCCGCAGATGCTACTTCAAAAGCGAGTAAGTCAGCAGCCATTGAATTGATGGAAAAGCTCGATGTTACTCGGTTTGAAATACCCATTTCAGATGCAGTTGACCTCCATTTGAAGTCAATTCAGCATCAAGCCAAAGACATCACCTATGAAAATGCTCAAGCTCGGATGAGAACACTGATTTTGATGGATTTGGCCAACAAACACGGTGGTTTTGTCCTAGGTACTGGAGATCTCTCTGAAATCGCGATGGGATGGATGACGTATAATGGAGATCAGATGAGCATGTATGGTGTCAATTCGGGATTACCCAAAACTTGGGTACAACTCTTGATTGACTATCATGCAAAACATGATTATCATGAGGTTTCAGATGTTTTAAATCATATCTTGCAAGCTCCCATTTCTCCGGAACTTTTAGAAAATCAGGAAACTGAAGCTACAATCGGACGTTATGATGTCAATGATTTCATTTTGTATCATCATCTTGAACAAGGTGCAGATGAAGCGAAAATCGAATGGCTCATTCCTTATGCATTTTCAATGAGTAAAGAGGAAGCCAAACAGTATGTGAAGCGTTTCTTCGGTCGGTTTTATTCTCAACAATTCAAGCGTCAAACCTTACCCGAAGGACCCAAAATTCTTGGCATTAGTCTATCACCAAGAGGACAATACCGAATGCCAAGCGATGTGAAAAGAAAGTGAATGCATGCGTAAAAAAGTAATTATAGGTTTAAGCGGCGGTGTTGACAGTTCAGTCGCTGCATATCTGCTTTTAAAGGACGGCTACGATGTCGAAGCCGTTTTTATGCGTAATTGGGACAGTGCAACCAATCGTGACGTGCTCGGGAATCCAACAGTGTTTGATGAAGTCTGTGAACAGGAAAAAGACTATTTAGACGCAAAGGAAGTTGCCAATAAACTCGGAATCAAATTGCATAAGGTTGATTTCATTGAAGATTATTGGGATCGCGTATTCGCTTATTTTTTAGAGGAGTACAAGAAAAACCGTACACCCAACCCTGATGTGTTGTGCAACAATGAAATTAAGTTCAAAGCATTCATCGATTATGCAAAGCAATACAACTACGATTACATTGCCATGGGTCATTATGCAAGAATCAATCATCAATCCGGTAACCCCGTTTTATTGCGTGCAAAAGATCAAAATAAGGATCAAACCTATTTCTTATCCCAACTGAAAACAGAACAACTCAGAAATGTCATATTCCCTATCGGTGACTTGGATAAACCGATGGTCAGAAAGATTGCTCTTGAACAAGGGCTCATTACAGCTACCAAAAAAGATTCTACAGGAATTTGTTTCATTGGAGAACGCCATTTCAGTCAATTCCTTGCCAACTATCTACCTGCACAACCAGGAGATATGAGAAAACTCGATGGAACTTTTGTGAAAAAGCATCATGGTCTCATGAATTATACCATTGGACAGCGCAAAGGACTTGGCATCGGTGGATCTAAAGATGAACTCGGAGCTTGGTTTGTTGTCGGTAAGGATTTGAAAACCAACACACTTTATGTTGAACCCAACGGAGAACATCCACATCTTTACAGTGATCAAGCGCTCATTACCGATGTGGTATGGCGTGGCAAAAAGATTTCCGGAAAGATGACAGCCAAATTCAGATATCGTCAACCCGATCAAGATGTCATCGTGACTTGGTTGGATGATTCGACAATTCGTGTGAGTTATCCTCAAAAAATCAGATCCGTGACACCCGGTCAAGTCTGTGCGTTTTATCAAGGAGAGGTTTGTTTGGGATCAGGTTTCATTCAGGAAGCTTATTTTGAAGGAAAAGTCAGACTCTACAGTTAAAGGAACTTCGGTTCCTTTTTTTTAGGATGCAAAAATGGTATAATCGATGTAATGAGTGAAGGAGCATCCATGGAAACCATCAAAGGAAAAGTCAAAAATTACGTCTTCCACAATGAGGAAAGCAGTTACTCCATTGCTCGGGTTGTGACAGATTCCAACCAAACCGTCACGATTGTCGGTTATTTTCCTGTTGTGAGTGAAGATGTCGATTATGAGTTTTCTGGTCAATGGGTCAAGCATCAAACCTATGGTGAGCAGCTCAAAGTCGAATCATTTAAAAAATGCGAATTACAAAGTGAAGCAGGATTGATCAGTTATTTGTCCTCTTCCTTTTTCCATGGGATTGGTACGAAAACAGCTGAAAAAATCGTAGCCACCCTCGGCCCGGATGCCATCAATCTCATCTTAAAAGATAAAACTATATTGAAGTCAGTTGGACTTTCTGCCATCAGAATTGAAAAATTCTATCAGCAATTGGTTGAAAATCAAACGCACGAACATATTTTGGTTGCGTTGTACGGTTATAACCTTTCTGGAAAGCTTGCTATGAAACTGTTGGATCAATATAAGATGCAGACACTTGAGAAGCTTGAGGAAAATCCTTACCGCTTGATGGATGATATTGAAGGCATTGGATTCATCAAAGCTGATGAAATCGCATCAAAGTTGGGCATTCAAAAAGATGATCCACGACGTATCAAGGCATCCATCCTCTATGCGATGCAGTATATTGCCTATCAAAATGGTGATCTTTATCTTTTGGAATCTCAAGTTCAAAAACTCACAGAAAATGTCCTCGGTGCCCCCACAGATTTATCTCATGCAATTCAGTCATTGATCGATGAGAGAAGAATCATCATCGAAGAAGACCGTTTTTATCTCACATCATCGTATTTTACCGAAACAGATCTTGCCAAGACGATACAAGATCTCGCTTCAGTCACTCCTCAAACCATGGACATTCGATATTTAGAAACATTATTGGATGCAGTTCAAATCCAGAAAAACATCGAATACACCAACATTCAAAAACAGGCCATTCTCACATCTTTAACCAGTTCGGTCTCCATCATCACAGGTGGACCTGGAACAGGAAAAACGACCATCATCGATGGATTACTTGAAGTATACAGGATTTATCATCATCTCAACTTAAAACATCCTCTCATCCACGAAAAAATCGCTCTCATGGCTCCAACAGGAAGAGCAGCGAAAAGAATGAAAGAGTTGCTCGACATGGATGCAAAAACGATTCATCGGCAACTTGGATACAATTATGATGGAGAGTTCACCTACGATGAGAAAAGACAAATGCCCCAGGACTTAATCATCATCGATGAGGCATCGATGATTGATGTGTTCTTGGCGAAAAAGCTGTTTTCAGCCATCAAAAAAGGTGCACAGATTGTTATTGTAGGTGATGTGGATCAGTTACCCTCGGTCGGTCCAGGACAAGTGCTTTCCGACTTCATCGAATCTCAAGTCATCCCGGTAGTCCGGCTCAATGAAATCCATAGACAGGCGAAAGACTCCAAAATCATTACCCTTGCACGCTCAGTGAACGAACAAAACTTATCTGTGTCCGACTTAAATAGCGATTCTGATGTCTTTTTGTATAAAGCATCACCTGAAAGAATCTTAGATGTCATTGTTAAACAAGTCAAGGGTGCACTCGATGAAGGATATTCCATGATTGATGACATCCAGATTCTTGCACCGATGTACAAGGGCGATCTGGGTATTGATAACTTCAATCGTGTGCTTCAGGATGCATTCAATAAAAACAGAGACGTCAAAATGTCGTATGGAGACAAGAACTATTATGTCGGCGACAAAGTCATTCAACTCGTCAATGATCCTGAACGCCTGATCATGAATGGTGACATCGGGGTCGTGAAAACCATCAAAATGAATCACCAAAATGAACCCTATATGATTGTCTCATTTGACGATAACGATGTCATGTATGAAAAAGCTGACTTAGAAGAACTGAACCTCGCCTACTGTGTGAGTATCCATAAATCTCAAGGCAGTGAATATAAGATTGTCATGATTCCAATGGTCAGAGCACACATGCACATGCTCAAAAAAGAATTGATTTATACAGCCATCACCAGAGCAAAACGGTATTTAATCATTTTAGGTGATATGAATCTATTGATCTATGCAGCCAATCACTTGGCAGAAAAACGGCAGACTACGTTATCCAAAC
>JANJXB010000070.1 GCA_024709245.1 Acholeplasmataceae bacterium
AACTTTTATCTGCGGGTTCAATTCTCGGATTCACCATTCTTTCAGACTCATTTCCAAGATGGACAGTCATGACCCTTGCACCTGGTGGATTCTTCGTCTTAGGCCTCTTCATTTGGGGATTCAGAGAACTTGCACGTTATTATGAAACGGAATAAGGAGGTATAAATCATGGGAAATCTATTTGAAATGCTTTTGGCATCCATCTTAAATCATAACATCGCCTTGGTTTATATCCTGGGGATGTGTCCACTGATTGCTATTTCTACCAATGTGAAAAATGCGAAGGGTATGGGCATTGCTGTTGTCTTAGTTGTTACCATTACAGCACTCATCAACTGGCCAATCTATCAACTACTTAAAGCAACCCAAACCGAGAATTTAGCACTTCTGATTTTCATCATTACCATTGCAGCTACTGTTCAAATTCTTGAAATCTTCATGGAAAGATTCATTCCAAAGCTATATAATGCATTTGGTATCTTCCTACCTTTGATTACTGTCAACTGTGTGGTCTTAGCGGTCTCATTATTCTTCGTCAACCGTGAATATACTTTTGCAGAAACTGGATTCTTTGCATTTGGATCGTCGGTGGGTTGGATGCTTGCCATCATTTTACTCGCCGGAGTGCGTGAAAAAATGGCAACACATTCCGATGTTCCGAAAGGACTCAAGGGTAAAGGTATCACATTCATCATTTTAGGTATTCTTGCACTCGCATTCATTGGCTTTACTGGCATCGCCAACATTTAAGGAGGAACATATGAATATATTCGTTCCGATTATCTTAGTCGGAGTCCTCTTGGTCATCGCACTCATCCTGATCATCATTGATAAGGCATTGGGTGGTGGTGGCGAAAAGATGATTCTGATCAACGATGAGAAAGTGATCCCTGTCACAAGTGATGACTCACTCCTCAACATTCTATCCTCACACAAAATCTTTATTCCTTCAGCATGTGGTGGTAAGGCAACTTGCGGTTTTTGTAAGTTCCAACTCATTGAAGGTGGTGGAGAAATCAAGCCAACCGAATTACCATTCTTAAGCCAGAAGGAAAAGGAAGAGGGTATCCGTCTTTCCTGTCAGGTTAAAGTGAGAGATAACATGAAAATCGCAATTCCAAAAGAATTGCTGAATGCCAAAGAATATAAAACGAGAGTTTCACACATCGAAGACTTAACCTATGATATCAAATTGGTACGGTTTGAGTTGATTAATCCAACGGAGATGCACTTTAAACCCGGCCAATATGCTCAAATCAAAGTGCCTGGTATTGATGTGATTAGAGCATATTCGATTGCATCTCATCCCAAATATAACAATCAAATTGAATTGATCATTCGACAAGTCCCCAATGGACAAGCAACAACGTTTGTTCATAAAGCGCTTGAAGTGGGCGATAAGATTATCCTCACAGGACCTTATGGTGATTTCTATCTCCAAGAAGACTCTGACCGTGAAATGATTTGTATCGCAGGGGGTTCGGGTAAAGCTCCGATTCGTTCTATTCTCTATTACTTAAGAGATCAGGGAATGCCTCGAAAAGTCAAGTATTTCTTTGGTGCCAAATCCAAACGCGATTTGTACTATACCGAAGAATTTGAACAACTTTCCAAAGAGTTCCCCAATTTTGAATACATTCCAGCACTTTCTGAACCCAAACCCGAAGACAATTGGACAGGTGAAGTTGGACTCATTACGGATGTTGTTGACCGAAATACCAAAGATTTGTCCGAAGCAGAAGCTTATTTATGCGGATCTCCAGGGATGATCAATGCGTGTATTAAGGTTTTAAACAGACATCAAGTCAAACAAGAAAATGTATTCTACGATTCATTTAGTTGATTTTCAAGTGACCCCTTAAGGGGTCATTTTTTTATGCATATTGAATATTTTTAAAAATATCATAGTATTTTTTAGGGCTTTACGTTATAATGTAATTAAATTGCGTCATGAATGAGAAATGAGTCTATGTTTTGGGCGGGGTAGATCCATAGTTCATCAATTTGAAATTTTTACTTTTCCAATTGAGATGGATGAATCAACCCGCTGTGCAAAACGTGCACAGCACTTTTTATTCATTCATCTAACAAAAAAAGGAAAGGTTGTGAGTGGCTTGGCAATTCTTGATGTTGTCAAATTTGAAGGTCTATTGGACAAGAAATGGTTGGTTTATCGACATCCTGGAAACGAGTTTAACAACAAGTCCAAATTGATTGTAGGTCCTGGTCAAATCGGGATGCTCGTTCATGGTGGAAAAGTTGAAGCGATTCTAGAAAGTGGCACCTACACGATGGACACCGAAAATTTCCCTTTCATTCGTGAATTGGTTAAAGGTGTTTATAGTGGTAATGTCCCTTACATGATGGAAGTCTATTTCGTCAATAAGACCATGAAGTTAGACATGTTATGGGGAACCAAAGATCCGATTCAATTGTTGGATCCGAAGTTCAAAGTGAAAATCAATGTGAGAGCTCGAGGACAATATGCCTTGAGAATTCGAAACTACCAATTTCTAGTGACACAATTGGTGGGTTCTTTAGGTGGGAAGAGTGTGATTGATTTTGATGTCATCAGTGATTTTTTCAGAGCATTGATCAACACCAAAGTGAAAACACTGCTTGCACAGTACTTCATTAAAAATCAAGTATCCATTTTGGATATGAGCATGTATTTGGATGAAGTTTCGATTGCATCCTTTGAGAGTATTCGTCCTGAGTTTGAAAAGTTTGGATTTGAAGTTGTCAATTTTTATTATGAATCCATCAACATTCCAAATGAAGATTTAGAAATCATCAATGGCATTTTGAACAAAAATGCAGAATTCAACATTTTGGGTGAAGACCGGTACAGAACCAGTCGTGGTTATGATGTTTTAGAAGCTGCAGCAAAAAATGAAGGCACAGCAGGTGGCATCGTTGGTGCTGGAGTAGGTTTAGGTGTTGGTTTAGGTGTAGGTCAACAAGCATCAGGTATGGCATCAGGTCTGATTCCACCTAAAACAGAATCTTCAAAAGATACAACCTGTATCAAATGTCATGCTAAGATTGAAAGCGATGACAAATTCTGTCCAGAATGCGGTGAAAAGCAAACCATGAAGTGTGTATCATGTGGATCAACTTTAGAGGTGAATGCAAAGTTTTGTCCGGAATGCGGTACACCCGTAAGGAGAGTTAAATAATGAAAAAGCGAATCTATTTAGCAATCTTACTGCTCCTTGTTTTAGCATTTGCACTGGTGATGGGTTTTGTATTGAATACAGTGATGCCGCTCGAAGTTGAAACTGCAAACCTTTTTTATTGGATCACAAAAGGCTTTGTCTTGGCATGCTTACTTGGCCTAACACTGTATTTAGTGCTTCGAAAGCAAGAAGTCTCCAACGCAGTCATTATCTTAGGATCAACACTTTTAATCCAGTTTCTGCCACTTGGTGTAAGATGGCTGTTACAAGGTGATGAACCGCTCTATATCTGGGCTTCCATCTTAGTCTTTGTAGTGGTTGTAGCGTATCTTGCTGTCTTTTTCTCAACCGACGTCCTAAATGATAAAGTACAAGAAGTAGTTCCTAAACTCGAAGGTAAAAGTATTAAAGTTGTTGATGAAGCAACCTATGATGATGCGGATGGCAGATTCAAAGGTGCGATGGATAAGAAGGTTAAATAACTATGGGAGCACCTGTCGAATGCAAATCATGTGGTAATCTTTTGCACAACAATGAACCCAAATGTCCATACTGTGGTACGATCATCCCTGTCCAAAAATCAATTGGTGGCAAAATCGAAGATGCTCTTGGTTTCTCAAACACACCTCGCTCAACCTATACAAGTGAACCCATGGGTGAATCGACAAGTGGTAACGGCATCAACTGGGTTCTCATGATCATCTTAATCATTGTTTTCTGGCCAGCGGCCATCATATATGCACTGATAAAATCAAAATCAATTAAACTCTAGGAGGATTTAAAATTGAACACAAAAGAAATTAGATTACTTGCCAAAGAACGTCTTGTAGGAAATCATGTGCTTGTCATTGTACTGTCATTCTTAAACAGTGCAGTCATTGGTATCCTCACAACGATTTCAGATCGTTATGCACCTACAATCTTTTCAATGGATACATTCCAATTGATTCCAAATCCAGATTCAAACCAGCTCATATACAATTTATTCAACTTCGCATCATCTGTTTTAGCTGTTTTTCTAGGATTTGCATTGCTCAAAATCTTAATTGATATTGCTCGGAAAAACAAACCGAATTTAACAGATTGTTACGCATCAGCATTCTCAGATGACCCCATTAAGACGTTTGTGACATCCTTCTTAGTTGGATTATTCGCCATTCTTTGGGCTCTGCTCTTTGTCATCCCTGGAATCATCAAAGCTTACGCTTATGGTATGTATTTATACTTACTGGATGTCAAACCTGAAATGACAGCAAGTGAAACCATTAAAGAATCGATGAAACTCATGGATGGTCACAAAATGGATTTATTCATGATGGACTTGTATTACATTTTGCACATCATCTTAGGTGCCTTCACTTTCGGTATTTACTGGTTATGGGTCATTCCAAGATTCCAACTCGCAAGAGTTCTCTTCTTTGAAGAAGTATACAATAAAGCATATCCAAAAGCTCCAGTCGAAGTATTAGACCAAGAATAATCATCACCCATGAAAAAGTCGAAGAAATTCGACTTTTTTTGTAAAGATGGTGCAAAGATGAAGTGCTTGCCTTGTGAAACCATGTAAAGATTCTTATGATGAAAGTATAAACATAAGAAATGAGGAATCCATTCATGTTTAAAGTGTTATTCGTATGTGTCCATAATTCAGCAAGAAGTCAGATGGCTGAAGCTTTTTTAAATCATTTGGGAAAAGGATTGTTTATTGCTGAAAGTGCAGGGATTGAGGCTGGAAAGTTGAATCCTTATGTGGTTCGAGCCATGATGGAAATAGGGTATGATATCAGTGGCAATTCCACCAACTCTGTGTTTGATTACTTCAAACAAGGTAGAACCTACAATGCAGTCATCAAAGTCTGTGATCAGGCAAGTGGTCAACGTTGTCCTATCTTCCCAAGAACACTCTATGAACAAAACTGGAGTTTGACCGATCCTTCGACATTTACAGGAACCGATGAAGAAATCATGAGTCAAGTACGAGTTGTCAGAAACGAAGTCATGATCAAAATAGAGCAATTTATCGAAATGTTCAAAGAAATCGCAGCAAAGAAACAGTTCCAATAACCTAAGTCATCACATCTTCATCTCCCTCCATCCATGAAAACATAAAAGCGCTTTCACAAGGGGTTTCTTTTTTCCATTCTATTATGTATAATAGTAGTATCAGTGTTCAAGGAGACGTTTCATGGAAAAAAAGTATATGGCTGAGCCATACCGCATCAAGATGGTCGAACCCCTTCGGCAAACCACGAAGGCTGAACGCATGTCATTATTGAAGAATGCTGGGTACAACCCTTTTTCTTTGAAGAGTGAAGATGTTTACATCGATTTGTTAACAGATTCAGGGACAGGCGCAATGAGTCAGGAGCAATGGGGAGCGATGATGATTGGAGACGAGGCGTATGCCGGATCGAAGAGTTTTTATCGCTTGGATAGTGTTGTCAAACACATTACGGGATACAAATATTTCATGCCAGTGCATCAGGGCAGAGGTGCAGAACAAGTTTTTTTACCACAACTTGTCACTAAAAAGGGCATGTTTTACATTTCAAACATTCATTTTGATACCACAAGAGCACACGTTGAACTTGCTGGAGCAAGAGCTATTGATACCGTGATTGATGAGTGTTACGATATTGATCACTATCATGCATTCAAAGGAAACTTCTGTCTCCATAAACTCGAAGCTGCGATACTCGAAAAAGGTAAAGAAAATATTGCCGGTATCATCATGACCATCACCAACAATTCCGCAGGTGGCCAACCCGTGAGTATGGAAAATATGAGACTGGTGAAACAAATGGCAGACAAATATGGTATTATGACCATCATCGATGGTGCAAGATATGCTGAAAACTGCTTTTTCATCAAAGAAAGAGAAGCAGGATATCAAGACAAAGATATTCTTGATATTGCACGCGAAACATTTTCGTATGGTGATGCCTTTTTGATGAGTGCTAAGAAAGATGGACTTGTCAATATGGGTGGCATTCTTGCAATCAAAGACAATGAAGCCTTATTTAACAAATGTAAAACATACGTTGTCCCTTATGAAGGTTTTCCAACCTACGGTGGGATGAACGGTCGTGATATGGATGCACTCGCAGTGGGTTTATTGGAAGCTTTAGATATTCATTATCTTCAACACCGAATTGATCAAATTCGTTATTTAGGTGATCGTTTGAAGGATGCAGGTGTTCCCATTCAATATCCAGTCGGTGGACATGCGGTCTTTGTTGACTGTAAGGCATTCGCTCCACACATCCCCTTCCATCAATTTCCAGCTTTGGCAGTCACGAATGCCATCTACATTGAAGCAGGTGTTCGAGCCGTTGAAATCGGATCACTCTTACTCGGTAGAGATCCAGACACAGGCTTAAATAAACAAGCTAAAATGGAATTGATGAGACTCACCATACCAAGAAGAGTATATACGTATAATCATTTGGATGTTGTTGCTGATGCAGTCATTCATGTTTATGAGCATCGGCATGAACTCAAAGGATATACCTTTGAATATGAATCACAAATCTTAAGACATTTTACTTCAACATTTAAACCACTGTAGGGGGTATCATGAACAGTCGGAAAGTCATTAGAGCCATTCGATTGAAGCGTAGAAGACTTAATCTAAGTGCAAGCGAAGTTGCAGAGTCTATCGGTCTCAAAGAAGCAGAATATTTGTTGTTTGAAAACCATCAAAAAGAAATATCGAAAGAACAGTATGATCTGATCTTTCAGTTGATGCAGATGACGGAAGAGGATTTCAATATTTTCCAGCGTTTGAATAAAAAACTGCCAAAAACATTCTTTGATCTCTTCAAAATTCAGAAAGACAACCTTCCACCCGAAGTTGTGATTCCTAAAATTGAAGTGAAAAGACATCGACATACAACAAAAGAAAAGATTCAAAAAAAGCATATTGATGTCCACCAGTATCGGAAAAGGGTTGAACTTGAATTGTTTCATCCTGAAGAATTAACACAGACTGAGCCTATGTTGTTTCCTTATGTATTTGTAGCACTGATCATCATCACTGTGCTTTCAACGATTGGAGAACATTATGCACTGAGTAATATCATGATGTCTGCGATTGTTCCCTTTTGTCTGCTGGTGTTCATTCATGAAATCTCGATACCTAAACAAGTCAAAGGAATTGACACCATCAAATATTTCTTCATCGGTGGAATGACATCAATCCTTGTTGTTTATGGATTACGCACATTCACTAGCTATCCTGATTGGTATTTTGCTTCAGATATGCTGACAGGATTTGTAGAGGAACTTGCAAAAATCATTGTAGTCATCTTCATTCTTCAGAGATTTAAAGTCAAACATGTCATGGTCGGAATACTCATTGGATTTGCTGTTGGTGCCGGCTTTGATGTCTTTGAAACATCGGATTATGGTATGTATGCACTCCTCGATTCCGGTGGTGATACCTACTTGATGATGGGTGAAATCATCACAAGAAGCATATACGCAATCTTTGGAATTGGACATCATTTTTGGACAGCGATGATTGCAGGAACACTTGTCTTGATGAATCATACAGGAAAAGTAGGATTTAAAGATTTGTTTAAGCCGATTTCGCTGATGATGTTTGTGTTGATTGCTTTCATTCATGGATTATGGAACTTCACCGCTTCCTATTTTCCAATTGCACAATATGGAGTGTTGATTGTCAGTACCTTGTTATTTGTTAGATTTACCTATGTACAGTATGCCAACACACTGATCGATCTTCAAATCGAAAAAATTGAGCAATTAAAGCTTGAATCCGAACAACACATCAAAGACTCCATGGTTTTTGAAAGTCCATCAGAGAGTGTCAATGAAACAGAAGAAGTAACCGTTATACCATCTTAAGGAGGCCCTATGCCATTTCACATTTTATCCATCAACCCAGGATCTACATCGACGAAACTTGCTGTTTATGAAGACGAAAAACTCATCTTCAAAGCCAGTGTCAAACATGATTCAGAAAAAATCTTATCTTTCAACCACATCATAGATCAGTATGATTTCAGAATGGAAGCCATCATGGCAGAACTGAAACGATCCAAGGTAGACTTAGAGCATCTGGACGCAGTAGTGGGTCGTGGTGGTATGCTAAAACCCATTCCAAGTGGAACTTACCTTGTCAGCGATGAAATGATTGAATTCATCAAAACTGCACCACGAGGTGAACATGCATCCAATCTTGGCTGTATGATTGCTAAGGAAATTGGAGATCAATATGGTATTCCATCTTTCATTGTTGACCCTGTTGCTGTAGATGAAATGGAAGACATAGCACGATATACAGGCATGCCAGAGATCAAGCGCGTGAGTTTATTTCATGCACTCAATCAAAAGGCGGTTGCACTCAAGGCAGCTAAAGATTTAGGAAAACCTTACACTGAGTTAAACTTAATCATTGCCCATTTAGGGGGTGGAATTTCAGTCGGGATGCATCATCATGGACGTGTCATTGATGTTAACAATGCACTGGATGGCGATGGCCCGATGTCACCTGAAAGAAGTGGTTCTGTGCCGATGGGTCCACTCTATAAAATGGCTTTATCAGGCAAATATACACTCAAAGAGATTCAAAGAAAAAACTACGGACAAGGTGGTTTGGTTGCATACCTGGGTACCAATGATGGACAAACCATTCAAAAGAGAATTGCTGATGGCGATAAGGATGCAAAATTCATTTATGATGTGATGTGTTATCAAATTGCTAAAGAAATCGGTAGTGGAGCAACCGTCCTTAAAGGTAAGGTGGATGCGATTGTGATTACCGGTGGTTTAGCCTATGATCCATATTTAATCAACTTCATCAAAGAGCGAGTAGACTTTATCAGTCAGGTTTTAGTATATCCAGGAGAAGATGAAATGGAAGCACTAGCGCTTGGTGCACTGCGTGTACTTCGCGGTGTTGAAGTTGCTAAAATATACGAATAAATGGAGGTTCTCAAATGATTAAAACCATGCAAGACTTAGTCAAACGTGCACAACTTTTTGAACCGAAAACCATGGTGGTTGCAGCAGCCAATGATCATCACGTGTTAGAAGCTGTGGTGATGGCAACCGAACAGAAACTGATTTTTCCGATTTTGATTGGTGATCAAAAAGAGATTGAAGCCATCTTAAGAGAATTAAAAGTGGTGATAAAAAACTATCAAATCATCGATATTCCAAATCCTGTATTGGCTTCTGAAGCGGCTGTCAAGATGGTTTCAAGTGGTAAAGCTGACATTTTAATGAAGGGTTTTGTAGATACTGCAATTATCCTGAGAGCTGCACTTGATCGCGATTATGGCTTGCGTACACCCAACCGTCTTTCACATGTCAGTATCATGGAAATTCCAAATTATCATAAATTGATCATGATGTCAGATGGCGCGATGAACATCGATCCAGATGTTGAAATCAAACAAGAGATCATCGAAAATGGTGTCAGCATTTTACACGCCATTGGAGTCAAGCATCCAATGGTGGGGTGTATTGCTGCCATTGAAAAGATCAATCCTAAAATGCAGGCAACACTCGATGCTCAAGAACTGATTTTAAGAAATCAAAATGACAGAATCAAAGGATGTACAGTCGGTGGACCGTTTGCATTGGATAATGCAATCAATAAGGAAGCTGCACTTCATAAAGGTGTCACTGATCCTATGGCAGGCGATGTAGATTTCCTATTGATGCCACAAATTGAATCAGGTAATGTTTTTTATAAGAGTATGATGTTTTTATCCAATGCGAAAAGTGCATCGGTCATTGCAGGTGCGAGAAAACCAATTGTTTTAACATCGAGAGCGGATTCGAAAGAAAGTAAATTCTATTCAATTGCACTCGCACAACTGATTGTGTCCAATACATAAAAGAGGTGCCGTTTTGGCTCCTCTTTATTCTTTATGTAGACTAGTCTAGAGG
>JANJXB010000107.1 GCA_024709245.1 Acholeplasmataceae bacterium
GAAGACGAAGATGAAGAAGAGCCTGAAGAGAATGAAGGAACCGATGACTAACCGATTTTTAGAAAACAAATGATTTGGTGATAATATGAATGATGACACTCAGTTTGAGTGTCATTTTTTTCTGGGAATATATAGATTTCATCGAGTCGTTTTGAGCGTCATATTTCAATGATTTTTTTAAAAAAAATGAGATAAAAAATAAATGATTGTGTTACAATTTATTTATCAAGTATTCATACTTAAAAAATGAAATCAAATCAATTCATCAAAGACTCGGGGGAGGATCAAAGGATGACAACATACAAGCATCACTTCAAGATTTTATACAAGGGGCAAATACCTATTTGCACATTTTTTAAATCCATCATACATCAAGAGGTACAGCATCATGAATCAAATTAGCAAAATAGTCAACTTACTCATTTTCGGTATTGCTCTCATCTTTTATGTGATTACAGAATATGCTCCATCCATTGGAAATTCTGTCACAATCGATCGTTTTGATGCTGAAATCACATTCGATCAACAAGGGGATATGACCGTTGTTGAACGTTGGGATATGGATTATCACCAAGAGATGCGTGTGAGATTCAGAGACGTAAAGTATAATAAATATGCCGCGGATTACCCATTGGTCTATGATGATGATAATCGGGCATATTGCGTGGATGACTCCGTCGATGTTAAATTCTATAAGAATGGGGTCAACCGAACTTCAAATATCTTTGTCGGTCTTTCGACCAATGGTGATCGTGATGAACTCGGAGATTTCATTGTTTGCCCAGATTATGCGTCGGAATGTGAGTCCATCTTTGTCGATACCTATAATGCAGGAAGACTATCGGGTAAAGTATCGTTTGTCTATACGTATACCATTGAAGGTGTCATTACAAAATATTCTGACATTTCAGAATTCAACTGGCGACTCTTTGAATATGCAGAAGGAACCATTAAGGATGCGACCATCACCATCAATATGCCAGTTAATTCCTTTGAGACTGATCGGTTTTATGCATGGGGACATGGTTTAAGTACTGGTAATATTGAAATCGTTAACAATCAAACGATTGAAGTCACCATGGAAAATATCAAAAAAGGTGAATTTCCAGAATTAAGAGTCTTAATGCCTAATTTGCTCTTCCCCAATATCCGCAATCATAATATCGTCATTCATCCCGATATGAACTTTGAAACACTTTATGATTATGAAAATGAGCTTGCAATACAGACCAACAGACGCATTTTATGGGCTCAGATTATATTCTTTGGAGCGCTAGCCATGATTCCCTTGATGGGATGGATTACGCATCGGATTTATTTAAAACACGATAAAGAATATGAACCCGAGTTTCAAGGTGAATATTATCGAGAACGACCCAATGTAGCAACCCCAGCTGAGGTGAGTTATCTCTATTACACTCAATCCATTAACGATGAAGTCTTTACAGCAACCCTACTCGACCTGATTAGGCGGAAATACATTAAGATTGTTGATGATTATGACTTTCTTAAAGACTCTGAACGCAATGTGAAGTTTCTAAGAGCAAATCCAACTCAGGAACAATCACTCCTGCCTCATGAAAAAGTATTCCTAAGTATGATCTTCGATATGATGGGCAACCGAACAGAAACTTCAACGGATAAAATTGAGAAATTCACATCATCGTATTCAAATGCGAAAACCTTTCAAAATAAAGCAACCGAACTGATCAGAGAAGCGAGAAAACAAGCAGAAAAACAGCATTACTTTGAATCGCTTGGAAAAGAAAAGAACTTGATTCGAAAATATGCTTGGATCCCTATCATCTATTTTGGCATTTCACTGATTTTATGGATGAATGCACAAATTGATACATGGATTGCGATGGGAATCTCACTTGTGATCACCCTCACATTCCTCATCTATGTTTCAAAATTTACTCGAAGAACCAAACAAGGCAATGAACTTTATGCGAAATGGAAAGCATTTAGAAATTTCCTACTCAATTTTTCCAGCATTGAAGATTATCCGATTCCATCCATCATCATTTGGGAACATTATCTCGTTTATGCAACCGTCTTTCAATTGGCCGATGTAGTGATGGATCAATTGAGAGTGAAACTTCCTAAAGAAGCATTCGAGATGGATCAAACCACGTATCTTGGCTATGGATACAGAAGATTTGGACCCAGATTTTATATTCACTCATCTTTTTCAAGATCGTATCAACAAGCAAAATCAAACGCAGCACAAACGATTGCACGACACAACCAAGCTCAAGCCAGCAGTGGACGAGGTGGAGGATTTGGTGGCGGTAGATCGTTTGGTGGCGGTGGTGGAGGCGGCAGAAGCCGTTAATCCAATAAAAAATAAAAAAGGAGAAATAAAAATATGTGGACAATTGGTTTAAGTACTGGATTGATTACGTTAATTGTTGTGATTGCCATTTTGGTGGTGATTGTTGGTTTTATCATCAGTCAGTACAACGGTTTAGTCGTACTGAGAAACAAAGTTAGAAATGGTTTCTCACAAATGGATGTACAACTTAAAAGACGCTTTGACATGATTCCAAATTTGGTTGAAACCGTCAAGGGTTATGCAAAGCATGAAGAAAGCATTTTTGGTGAGTTTGCACGTGCAAGAGGTCTCTATGCTCAAGCAGCTAAATCAGGTAATCTTCATGAGATGGCAGATGCTGATAAGGGCTTTACAGGTGCATTATCAAGATTGATGGTTGTCTCTGAACAATATCCTGATCTAAAAGCGAATGCGAACTTCATTGAACTGATGGAGCAACTCAAAGATACCGAAAATAAGATTTCATTCTCTCGTCAATTCTATAATGATATCGTCATGAAATATAACAACCAGATTGAATTATTCCCATCGAACATCGTTGCAGGTATGTTTAACTTTAAGGCTGCTGAATTCTTTGAAGTCACACGTTCTGAAGAAAGAGAAGCTGTCAAGGTACAGTTTTAATGGATAAGGAACAACGTTTAAAACAAAGAGATCTGGAAATCAAAAAGCAAGAGTATTTAAGTAAGATCAAATCGGTACAAGAAGAAATGATTGTGCCGATTGAAATTCGGATCATTGCATCGATTCCATTCATAACTCTTTTGATTCTGATCATATACTTCGGTCAAAGCTCTGCTAATTCTCAAATACCAGGATCAAGTCCATTGATGATCATTGCATTGATGATTGCGATTGTGATGCATAACATCATCCGGTATTTTTTCTGTGGGGTCAGTCTATTCCACTATCTTTTAGGAATGGCTTTGGTTGACAAAGAAACAGGTTATTTCATTACCCGCTTTCAAGTATGGGAACTCATCAAAAAAGAACTCTACTATCGGTTTACACTGACTGGACTAAAACATATGTTCATCAAATTGGAAGGTCCTTACTATCAATCGATTGCGATGAGAAACATGGAATTTATTGTTGGATATCGCAAGCAGAGCGCTGTACTGAAACACTTGACACAATCCATGAAAAATGAATGTTCTTGATGATCATAAGTCAATGATTTTGTGAATTTGATGTGAAAACGCACGGCACTTGATGCTGTGCGTTTTTTTAAGCAAATGATTTGTAAACTATTGTTTCATCATCGATAATTGTTAAGGATATACTTGATTTAGGGACTGTAGGTTAAAATCGATTGAATTCTTTACGTTATAAATGGATTATTATTTCAATACTTGCATTCACATTCCTATTTAATATGGGGATTTCATTTGCTTTCTGGGCTTCATCGATTCAAAGTGATGAAGAATCTGGAGTAGGTACACTTTCCATCGGAACATGGGACATGGTTCCCCCAGGTTATATTGGTGTTTCACAAGATGGATTAGGGAATTATATTACTTTAAATGAAATAGGAACTGTAGGATATCCTTTATCTGGTAATTACATACTTGTTTCAAATATTAATTGGAATAACGCGGCATTTACCCCAATTGGTGGTGCAAGTGGTATATTCAGCGGTATATTCCTTGGCAATGGATACATGATTTCGAATATTAACATTACAACCGCTCAAGCATATGTTGGTTTATTTTCAAGAAATTCAGGCACCATTTCAGGTGTAAGTTTAACCGGTTTGACACTGAATGTTGCAACCGCAGTGGATACATTTGCAGGAGGCATCGCAGGTGAAAACACAGGTGTCATCACAAAATCCTATGTCACAGGAACATTAACAACATCAGTCACTGTTGAAGCTGCAGTTACCCCTGCATTCAATTATGTCTATGCCGGTGGCATCGCAGGTACAAACTCAGGATTAATTTCTGATTCACATGCGAGTGTCAATGTAAGTGCATCTGTATCTTTGAACACTCAAGGTGGAAACAAGCAATCCAACGCACTTTCTTATGCTGGCGGGCTTGTTGGACGTAATACAGTAGTCGATGGAGTAGTTAGAACTTATGCAAACGGAACTGTGAGTTCGAGTGCAACGGCAACAGCAAACGGTAACTCAACAGGAAATGCAACTGCGTATGCAGGTGGACTTGTTGGACACAGCACTGTGAGTGGTGGTGTGAAGTACGGGTTTGCAACCGGAAATGTAACGTATGTAACGGCTGGTAAAACAACCAATACACGGTTTGTAGGTGGACTCAATGGTTTAGGAGATGCTTTATCGAGCTACCGATTATCCACACAAACAGTGACCGGTGCAACCAATACCATTGGAACATCAACAACGGTTGCGAATCTTAAATCACAAGCATTTGTGACAACCAATTTATTGTTCAGTACTGAAGTGTGGTCATTTGATGGTATCAATTATCCACGCATCATCGGAAACAGTTATTAAATCCATGTAGAGGAAGCCAAACTTCCTCTTTTATTTTGAGTTACATGGATGTAGAATGAAGATATAGGAGGATTCAACCGTGGGAAAAGAAGATGTATTACAACTTGCCAAAGATGTGCAGTTATGCGATGAACGTGGCTTATTTGCGAAAGTCGTTATCTCATATCAAGCGATGACCAAGGCTTTGAATGTTGCCTTTGGTGCAACTCAAGGTGCGGGTCAAGATGGTTTTGTTGGGATCTATAAAGATCAACTGGTTTGTTTTGAATCGAATTTGCTTGGAACCAAACCTGTCAAAGAACGATTCAGAATTTCATTCGAATTCATTGAAAACCATGAAATTAAGAAGGGTTTTCTCGGTTTGAACAATCAATTTAATATCACGACAAAAGAGCACAAATTCAAACTGTATTTCATGAAGGGAAGACTTCCTATGATTGAGGCCATCCATCAGGCCATCCACACGTAAAAGACAAAAGCGATGCATCCGCTTGCATCGCTTTTTTACTAATGCTTGATTTTAAAGAGTTTTCGCTTAAGCACTTTGATCTGTAATCCAAACTTTTCTCCCATCTTTTTCTTGAATGCCTTCAGATAATCATGAAGTAAAATCCAAACCAAATAGAAGAGAAGTAGAAAGTGAATCACACGAATCACAATACCCATGATATCATCATAAATACGACTATCAAAGATGAGCAACATGATGAATCCTGCAAGCAGTAAGTTACCTAAATTTTTCATAGGAATAAGAACCCCAGAAACAAGAAGATGATCACATAATAGAAATTCACACGAATGGTTTTTTTAATCGTTTGTGTAAATTCTTGAGGGATGACCTCACGTCTTGATTTCTTAACCAACAAGATGATCATCCAAAGGATATTGATGATCCCCCAGGAGAGAG
>JANJXB010000124.1 GCA_024709245.1 Acholeplasmataceae bacterium
AGATCGCATCTTGAAAAAAATGAACAGACATTACACCAAAGCATCCTACTTGAAAGTTTTGAATCAACTCCGAGATACAGTACCAGGTATTTCAGTTACGACAGATATCATCGTCGGATTCCCAGGTGAAACAGATGAAGACTTTATGGAAACGATGGATTTGGTTCATCAAGCACAATTTGAAGGCGCATTTACCTTTGTGTTTTCAAAACGTGAAGGCACACCGGCTGCACACTTTGAAGATCTCACACCAGAATCAGTAAAAAAAGAAAGACTATATTTGCTCAATGATCAAATCAATGATGGTTATTTGAAAGGGAACACGCGCTTTCTCAATCAAGTCGTCAAGGTTTTAGTGGATGGAGTTTCAAAATACGATGACCAAGTATTGGCAGGCTATACGGCGCATAATAAATTGGTCAACTTTAAGGGTAAGCCTGAAATGATTGGACAGATTGTTGATGTCAAAATCACAGAAGCGAAAACATGGTTCTTACTCGGTGAAAGCATATGACCGAAAAAGAGAAACTCATCCAAATGATTTTGGAGAATGAATCCATTCAAAGATATCGAAGAATCGAAGAATTGATCAATGGAAACAAAGAACTTAAAGCAAAAATCGGTGAGCTGAAATCCATCCAAAAACAGTTGGTGAATGCCAAAGAAATTGGGAAAACAGAAGCCATCATGACATTCCAAAAACGTTATGATCTCCTCTTAGAATCCATCGAAGAGTATCCTTTGATGTCCGATTATTTGGCTTTACAAAGCGACATTAATGAAATGTTGCAAACGATCGTATCCATCATCGAAGATGGCATCGAAAAGGATTTTCAATGAAGTTGGGCCTGATAGGGCCCTTTTCTATTAAAAAAGGTTAAAAACCTTGTAAAATCAAAGAAATCATTGTATTATAAATACAAAGAAGTGCAATTGGAGGTTCCATTATGCCGAGATTAACACGAGAAAGCAACATAACCGTTGGAAACAAGGAAATCAAGATTGAGGATATCCTAAAGACAATCATTTATTTGCCTGCACAACAGGTAAATACATTTTTCAAGGAAATCAATCTGACAATCCCTAGAGAGCTTAGAATGTTTGTTCTACGCGAAGTGCTCCGGGAAAAAGTGATTGAAACCAGAAAATCCAGATTGACACTTGCAGATGAACTGAATTATCGTTTATCATGGTTCACTGAATTCACAGAAACACAACTTGAAAATTTACTGATTTTCTTTGATGATCCAAAACTTGACAAAATGTATCTAGAAGAATTTTGGACCGATTTGTTGTCGTATATGGTTGAAAAACAAGTCAATCCCAGAGACATCAAAAAAGTGGTTGATCAATCGATTAACCATGTGAAGGCTGTCGGTCTTGAATTACCCAATATGAAGACCTTCAACCGCGAAATCAAATATTTATTTTACGATAGTTTTGGTCGTATTGATGGACTACCTCCCCAAAAATTCAGACCAGTTCTTTATAAGAGTTCCACACTTTCTGAAATTCGTGATCTTGGTGCGAAATATGATGTTGATGTTCCAAGACGTTTAAAGAAAACTGAACTTGCAGATATCATCATTAAAGAGTTGAACGATCGTGGCAAGTATACAGAAGAGTTGGAAGTTAAGATTCGTGGGATGTCTGTACTCGTAATGCAACGTTTCGCGATTGACAATGACATCAAAGCTTCCACCGAATTGAAAAAAGAAGAGATTATTGAATACATCCTCGCAAACTCTAATGAAACCAAAGAATCCTATTTCGTTCCTTCTTCACCAGAAGTCTATGAAAAGGAAGTTCATGAAGTTGAAAAGGTTGAAGAAAAACCCGTTAAACCTGTCGCTGTTCCAGTGATTGAAGAGGTTAAGGAAGAAGTAAAAGAAGAAGTAAAAGCACCAGAACCAGAGCCTGTTGTTGAAGAAGTAAAAGCACCAGAACCCGAACAAGTCGTTGAAACGAAACCAGTTGCTGGTGTTCAGTATGTTTCTCAACATATCGATTTATCGGAATTGGTATCTGAAATTCGATTACTCAGACAAGCTGTTGAACAATCTAACGAAATTCGTTTACAATCTGCTCAAATCGAAACCCAAAGTGAAGAAGATTACACTTTACGTAAGAAACCATCTGATGCAGGACAACCCCTCATCTTGAATTCTGCAGAATTTTATGGTAAAGCGAAAAATCTGAAAGAAATCATCAAGACGGATGAAGCCAATGAGCGTGAGAAATTCATTGAAGAACGCAAGGTTGCTTCCTCAATTGGAACCAATGTCGAAGACAAAGAAGCCGATAAAGTACCTGGTGAACTCAGATTCTTTGGCAAGCTCTTCAAAGGTCTCGGCAAGATTTTATGGAAAGTCCTGAAGGTGTTGCTGAAGATTGCACTCATTGTCGCAGTGATTGGTATCATTGTTGTCACACTCTTCGCAGTTCTTACATTCTTTGTCAATATTCCATTCCTCCAAGGTCTTGAAGATTCCATTAATAGTTTCCCAATTCTCGGTAAAGGAATCATTCAACATATTCATGATCTTTTAACAAGCTTTGGATTGACTCAAGCAGCATAAATTTAAACTCTACAGGGGGACAACATGGACAAGCAACAATACACCCCAATGATGCAACAATATCTAGACATTAAAGAAGACTACGCGGACGCGCTGGTCTTTTTTAGATTAGGCGATTTCTATGAAATGTTTTTTGATGATGCGATTGTCGCATCCAAAGTTTTAGAAATCGCACTCACTTCAAGAGATGCAGGTGCGAAGGTTCCCATGTGTGGTGTACCCTTTCATGCTGTGAAGCCTTATGTCCAAAAACTCATTGAAAAAGGATTTAAAATTGCCATCGTTGAACAGGTTTCAGAACCTGGTAAAGGACTTGTAAAACGTGAAGTCATTCGGTTGATCACGCCAGGTACTGTTTTTGAAGACGGCATTCTGGATGCTGGAACGAATAATTTCATTGGTTCAGTCATTCTTACTGAAAAAGGGTATGCCCTTTCATATGTAGACATATCCACTGGAGAAGCATTTATTTCCGATGGACTCGAAAAAAAGAATGTCTTAGATTTGATCTTAAGCCTTGGCATTCCCGAAGTGGTCTTACCCCCTCATTTTGATCAGGAGTTCATTCAAACACTCAAAGAAAACGACAGATTGATTTCGATTTCTGTTGCCAAAGATATCTACGATATTAAACCTTTGGAACATTTGGAAAGAGAGCAAAAACGGGCTGCATCTCATTTAATTGGATATCTCGTCAATACACAAAAACAAACACTCAATCATTTGATGCCGTTTAAACTGATGAGACAAATCGGTTATATGCATGTCGACTACCGAGTAAAAAAACATCTTGAAATTGAATCGTCCTTATCACTGAATAAAGAAACAACTCTATTACATTGGTTGAACAAGTGTCATACTGCGATGGGTTCAAGATTACTCAAATCTTTCTTGAATCATCCATTAAATGATCAAAAAGCACTTGAAGAGCGGTATGACATGATTGATGCTTTTCAATCGTATCTTCCAAGAGAAAGAGTCATCGAACGACTCATGTACATCTATGATATCAACCGCATCGTCGGTCGAGTTGCTTTTCAAACGGCAAACGCCAGAGACTTAGACCAATTAAAAGAAACACTTGCTCAAATTCCAGATTTAAAACGTGCACTTTTAGACTATCAGCATCCAAAACTCAATCAATTGGTTGAGTCCATGCACGATCATCAAGAACTTTATCGTTATTTAGATCAAGCCATACATCCTGAACCTCCAATCACATTGAAAGACGGCGGAATTATTAAAGAAGGATTTGATGCTAAGCTTGATGAATTAAGAGATATTGACATTCACGGTCAATCCTGGTTATCAGAATTTGAAATCAGTGAACGTGAAAAAACAGGAATTCGCAATTTGAAAGTTGGATACAATCGTGTGTTCGGCTACTACATTGAAGTCTCTAAAGGTAACCAAACACTTGTGAAAGATGAATTTGGTTATGAACGCAAACAGACACTGGCCAACTCAGAGCGATACATCACACCTCTCTTGAAAGAAAAAGAAGATGCACTCATTCATGCCAAAGAACGAGCGATGACACTTGAGTATGAGATTTTTAAAGAAGTGAGGGATGAAGTTGAGAAACATACCTTCACACTTCAGGAATTGTCAAGAAAAATTGCTGAAATTGATGTCTACTTAAGTCTTGCGATTGCTGCTGAACAGTATCGTTATGTCCGTCCTACGTTGCATCAAGGAAGATCTGTTGATGTGCGACGTGGAAGACATCCTGTTGTTGAACACTTTACGACATTCGTCGAAAATGATGTCATGCTGAAAGAAGGAGAAATCTTTCTCATTACTGGTCCGAACATGAGTGGTAAATCCACCTACATGCGAATGTTTGCAGTCATTGCTTACATGGCACAAATCGGATCGTTTGTCCCAGCTGAAAAAGCGTATTTACCTCTTTATGATGCGATTTATACGAGAATTGGATCTTCGGATGACTTATCAGGTGGTAAGTCTACTTTCATGGTTGAAATGGTTGAATCCAACGAAGCACTCACCAAGGCCACGGACAAATCATTAATCCTTTTTGATGAAATCGGACGGGGAACAGCAACCTACGATGGTATGGCACTTGCACAAGGCATGATTGAGTATATCCATGAGAAAATCAAGGCACAAACTTTATTTTCAACACATTATCATGAACTCACTGTCCTTGAAGAATCTCTCGAAAGGTTGACCAATTTATGTGTCAAAGCCAAAGAGGAAAAAGATTCCATGGTCTTCCTCCATCATGTCGAAAAAGGTACAACCGATAAATCCTATGGAATCCAGGTCGCATCTCTTGCACATCTGCCTAAAAGCCTGATTGCACGATCCAAACAAATCTTACAAAAACTTGAGAATAAAGAGCATAAAATCGCACTCGACTTATTCAATTATGATGCCTATGAAGAAAATGATGAAATCTCAGTTTTAAATCCTGACGAACAATTTGTATTGGAAGAAATCATGAAACTATCGACGGATCAAATGACTCCGATTGATGCACTTTTACTGCTCAAACATTATCAGGAGCGTTTAAAAAAGAAAAAGTAAGGAAACTTAAACATGCCAGTCATCCGAATTATGCAAGAGAAGCTCGCCAACATGATTGCTGCTGGAGAAGTGGTTGACCGACCCGCCAGCGTCATCAAAGAGCTTGTTGAAAATGCTATCGATGCACATGCCACTCAACTTACGGTTGAGGTTTTTGAACTGGGAATGCAAAAGATAAGTGTATCAGATGATGGTATCGGGATGGATCATGAAGATGCACACCTCGCATTCATGAGACATGCGACCTCAAAAATCAAAGATGAATCAGATCTTTCGGCCATCGGTACACTCGGATTTCGTGGTGAAGCACTCGCAGCTATCGCATCAGTATCTAAAGTGACTTTGAAAACAAGACAAAAAGATTCCGAAGGGATTGAAATCTCTTTGGAAGGTGGCAAGTTTCTTCATGAACGTCCTGCAGCGATGAATGTCGGAACGACGATTGAGGTCAACGACTTATTTTATAACACACCGGCACGTTTCAAATACATTAAATCGGAAATTTCTGAAAAGAACGCAATCATAGACATCTTTGATCGACTCGCGTTATCCAATCCAAGTGTCAGAATGAGATTAACCATGGATGGAAAACTCATTCGAGAAACATATGGGAAGAATGACTATCACGCATTAATTGATCAGATTTATGGCAAACAAATGACGCAGGGCATGACGGAGTTTACACATGTTTTTCAAAAGATCACGATTAAAGGTCATCTTGTGTCACCATCCATTTCAAGAACACGTAAAAAGGATATCTCCATCATCGTCAATGGTCGATACATCAGAAATTATGCCTTGATCCAAGCCGTCATCGATGGATATCACAGCTACATGATGGTTGAAAAGTATCCGATTGCAGTCATTGAAATCATCATGGATCCCTCGCTTTTGGATGTCAATGTACATCCTCAAAAATACGAAGTCAAATTTGCCAACGAATCGATGTTATCTTACCAGATTGAACTTTTCATCAAAGATGCACTCAGTAAGAAAACCCACACCATTCAAGATAATGTTCAAAAAATCAAAAATCAGCCCAGAGAAACCTATACACCTTTAACCGTCAATGATTTTGAATCCTGGATTGAAGAACCTCGTGAAACTCCTCTTCAAACAGGTAAACTACCTTCTTTTGATTTCATTGGCATTTTTGGTGGAACATACATTCTCTTTCAAAATCAAGAAGGTCTTTTCATGATGGATCAGCATGCTGCACAAGAACGTATACGTTATGAGTATTATCATGAATCCTTGAAAAACCCAAAGCACATTAAAAAAGGATTACTCTTTCCAAGACCTTTGCATGTGACCAAAGAAGATTTGGAAATCATAAAGCATTATCAAGCTACCTTTGAATCTTATGGTTTTGAGTTGAATAAGAATCTTGACTTGATTGCTCTCCCTACATGGCTTCATGATGCTGAAATTGATCTTGCTGTTGAAGGTATGGTTTCGATGTTGCAACAAAAGGGTAGGATTGATTTAGGTACTTTAAGAGATCGTTTAGCCAAAGATATTTCATGTAAAGGTGCAATTAAGGCCAATCAAAACATTTCCAGAATGGAAGTGGACAAGTTATTGAAAGATCTTGAATCTTGTGAAAATCCTTATACATGTCCGCATGGTCGTCCCACACTCATCAAGATTACTCATGAAGATGTTGAAAAAATGTTTAAGCGGGTGGTCTGATGAAAAAAGTGGTTGTCATTGTCGGACCAACCGGATCAGGCAAAACAGGATTATCGATTCAACTTGCCAAGACATTTGGCAATGAAATCATCAACGGAGATTCGGTTCAAGTCTATCAAGGGCTTGATATTGGAAGTGCAAAAATCAAAACATCCGAAATGGAAGGTGTGAAACATCATCTTCTTGATGTATGTTCTCCCAAAGAATCCTATAGTGTTTACCAATTTCAACGCGATGTAAGACATTTGATTCAAGAGATTGAACGTCCCATGATATGTGGTGGTACTGGACTTTACATTAAGGCAGCACTTTATGATTATGAATTTGAGGAAGGTGGAAGAAATGAAGCCTTTGATCAAATGTATCACGATGTTGATAATGATACGATCCTGCGTGAACTCATATCACTTGACCCTGATATCCATATCGATTCAAACAATCGAAGAAGAATGTTAAGAGCACTTGAACTCGCAAAATCAGG
Organism: Acholeplasmataceae bacterium; assembly: GCA_024709245.1. Taxonomy (GTDB): domain Bacteria; phylum Bacillota_I; class Bacilli_A; order Acholeplasmatales; family Acholeplasmataceae; genus Peloplasma. The sequence goes on from JANJXB010000124.1 coordinate 7,303, forward strand.
TATCAAAAGATCATCGAAACAAAAAAAAGATCACTTACTCTATGAGGCATTGATTCTTTATTTGGATATCGATCGGACGGTACTTGAAACAAGATTAATCTCTAGGCTCGACCGTATGATTGAGCAAGGTTTCATCGATGAAGTCAAGGCTCTCGATCAGAAGGGAATTCGGGTCAATGCGATTGGATATCGAGAAATGAATCAATATCTCGATGGAAAACGAACACTTCCTGAAACCAAAGATGAAATTGTAAAGGTCACCAAAAAACTTGCGAAAAAGCAAAAAACATTTTTTAAAAATCAAATGCAAGTTATCATGCTGGATGCCCTGGACCCTTCTCTTCTCGAGAAAGCAACTTTACTTATCACTCAATTTTATGGAGAAAACTCATGAATCTATTTCTCATTGGAATGCCGGGATCCGGCAAATCCACAGTCGCAAGGCATCTTGCGAAAGCACTTCATATGACTTATATCGATTTGGATGGCATGATCGAAAAAGATGCGAAAATGTTTATTGAAGACATCTTTGAAAAATACGGTGAATCCAAATTCAGAAGTTTAGAAACAGAAGCTTTGAAGCATCTTCCAGAAGAAGGGGCTGTGATTTCATGTGGCGGTGGGATTGTGACCATCAAATCAAACAAGGCTTTGATGCATGGACTGAAAATCTATCTTGACACCGATTTGGATGTGATTCGAGAAAGACTCAGCACAGATTATGTCAGACCCCTACTCAAACAAAAATCATTAGAAACCATCTATGATGAACGTTTTTTAAAATATCAGGATTTTGCTGATTTGATTGTCTCAAACAATCAAGATGTCCATCAAACAGTTCAGTTGATCGAAGAATCACTCAGAAAAAGAGGTATCATATGAACATTTTAGTCATTCACGGTCCCAATTTAAACATGCTGGGTCGTAGAAATCCTGATCTCTATGGCCGTTTTTCACTCGATGATCTTTATGAAGAGTTATCAGATACCTTCACAGATGTTGAATTCACATTCTATCAGTCCAATTACGAAGGAGAACTCATCGATGTGATTCAACAAGCGATGGATGAACCTTTTGATGCTCTTTTGATCAATCCTGGCGCACTCACTCACACATCGATCGCATTAAGAGATGCGCTCGAGATGCTTGAAATTCCAAAAGTCGAAGTGCACTTATCCGATATTCTAGCACGTGAAGATTTCAGAAAAGTTGATTGGATTGAAGGTGTTTGTCAAGCACGCTTCATGGGTAAGAAACTCGATAGCTATCTTGAAGCAATCACCTACATTCTTTCATTAAAGGAATCTTGATTCGATTTCAGTGTTTTTCATCCTCTGAGATTTCAACCAAAACATAGATGACATTCGATAAAGTGTGAAAAATGCCGTTTTTTCAATCCACAAACGACAAAATCGGTGCTTTTTTGGTTGTGTATGCATGATCTTTCATGTATAATGAATACGGCAAAAACCGATAAAGGAGACTTACCATGATTAGTACAAACGATTTTAAAACAGGACAAACCATCATATACGATGGTAACATTTATTCCGTCATTGAATTCTTACATGTCAAACCAGGCAAGGGTGGGGCATTTGTGAGAACCAAACTCAGAAATCTAAGAACAGGATCCGTCACAGATGTGACGTTTAATGCAGGGATCAAGCTTGAAAGAGCACAGATCGACAAAGTGATGATGCAATATCTCTATGCTGATGGCACCAATCATGTGTTCATGAATGGTGAAACGTATGAGCAAATTGACATTCCAAGAAACCAAATTGAACGTGAATTGAACTTTATTTATGAAGGTATGAGTGTTGAAGTCATGTTCTTTAATAACTCAGAAGTCTTAGGGGTATCCTTACCCGATAAAATGGCACTTCAAGTGGTTGAAACCGTTCCAGGTGTCAAGGGTGATACGAAGACCAATGCCATGAAAGATGCTATACTTCAAACTGGATTGATGGTCAAAGTACCCATGTTCATTGAAGAAGGCGAAAAGATCATCATCAACACCAACGATTCCACATACGTTTCCAGAGACAAATAATTGATTGGATCCCCTTGTGGGTCCTTTTTTTTACGTTAATGGTATGATAGAATTAAGAAAATGTCAGAAAAGATGTGATGATGTGGAACAAGAAGTTAAAATGTTCATCAAGGGAAAACTCAATAAGTCCTATACACATGCCAAAGTCACTGTATTTTCGGATGCTGACATTGAAATCATGGAAGGTGAGATTTACCATGTTACATCCCAATCGAAAAAAGGTAAATCATCGTTACTGAGAATATTATCCAATGTCGAATACAATGATGTCTACACATTAGGGTTTTTCGTCAAGTCAGAAGATATTGCCTACATGCCACCTACTCTCTATTTTTACGCTTATATGAAAGTGATCGATTACGTACAATTTCATACCCAGATCAATGTCAAGTTTTTAACCAAGGATGCCATCGATCAAATTCATCTTTTGGGTATTGACCTCAATGAAAAAATCATGGATTTGACTGATCGAGAAAAAATGCTTTTGAATCTGATCATCTGTCTTTCTCAAGAAAAGAGATTGTATGTGATGGATGAACCCTTTTTACATTGTGTCAAGGAAGATATTCCTCTCATCCGAAGTTTCATCCAACAACGATTTGATGAGCACAAGACATTTATCATCGCTACCACTCATGAAACACTCATGTCCAATCTTTATACCTATCAAGTTGTGATTGAAGATCCCTCCCATATTCTCATGAAAAAAAGGGGGGAGACACATGCGTAAACTTTTGATTTTTGAATTGAAACGGTACATGTATCCGATTCTATTGATCTATCTTGTTTTTCTATTTTATCTGATGGTCTCAGGTGAAAGATTTTTACTTGACAGTCTGTTGACAGACATCATCATTGGACTCATCACACTCTCTTTACTGATTCTACAAATCAAAGATTTACTGACATTCTATCCATTGATGTATCGTCAAACGACACATGCACCCAGAACCATTTTCTATTCAAGAGTGCTTGTTGTATTCTTACCAGGTGTCCTCTTTTTCTTACTTTCTCTTTTGCTGATTAACCTGAAAGCTTTCATGCTTTATCGAGACAATCCCATTCAATACATGGTCATGGAATACTCGATGATCCGATATGTCCTCGTAGGAAAAAGATGGATTGAATTTTCAGTGCCACTCCATACACTTTTGAATTTATTCATTTATGTGGTTGTCATCATGTTTACAGCCATTTCAGTCAAACAAACCTATGATTTTTCTCGAAGTGAAACGAAGTATCTTCGCATCTCTTGGATGGTCATTCGGGTTGTGCTTTTGCATCTGATCTACCGTTTAACGTTGCTTGGTTTGATTGTGTTGTTTAGAAGTGTCGATTTGAATTATTACAGATACTACAATGTGCTAGGTGAGATGTGGAATCCGTTTTATGTCAATTTCCTGTTTTTCCCTGCTTGGATCATTTATGGTTTCGATTATAGAAGACTCCATCTTTTAATCCAGCAACGGATGATACCTCTTGAACACGTGTATATACCGAGAATCATGGACATTTACGAAAGGGCGGAACGAAACCGATGACACATACCCTTTTGAAAAAAATACTCACGCTCAGTGTGATGTTTTCACTGATTTTGATTCTCAATGCCTGTCAAGAAGTGGTTCGAATTGTGACAGACCAAGGAATAGCACGAACCTATTATGTAGAAATCGGTGATCATGTAGATATCTACATGGACCACATCAAAGAACGCTATGATTTTGATTACTTGAAGTTTGGTACGCTTTTTCGATCATTTACTGAAGAAGATCATCCCTATCGAACACAAGATGGCACTGTGTTCATCAATTACCGGAATGAAGTGATAGCAATCAACACAGGTGTTGCAGAACTTGCAGTGCATTTGTATAAAAACGGTGAAAAACTTGTGACAGTTGCACTCGGTAAAATTGTTGTTGCACCTAGGGTTGATGCTTTTGATGAGACTTGGATTGGACTCTCTCGACATAATTTTCATGAAGAAATCAACAAGAATCCATCTGGAAAGTTTTATTTAGCAGATCACATTGACTTTAGTCAGGATGTATCCAATGCTGAATTATCCATTCCCTATTTTACAGGTGTCTTGATTAATCCCTATAATTATGTCATTCGCGACTTGCCATCGACATCGCTTGTCGATACAGGGCTTTTTAAAATCATCAATCGTGCTCGTATCGATGGGCTCAGATTTGAAAATGTTTCACTGGATTATGATGGAATCGTGTTTCCTGAAAATCAATCGATTGGGATTCTTGCTGATGAAGCGTATCAATCCGTCATCACCAATGTCTCCGTCCATGGCAACATCACATCCAATAGTTTGATTTACTATCTGGGAGGTCTTGTTGGATATTCAGAAGAATCCATTTACCGAGCCGTTTCTTTTGATGGAGATATCGACGTCATTGCAGGTTATGTCGGAGGACTCATTGGATTTCAAAATAACAAATTGATTGACCGTAATTATTTAGGCTCTAAGAATGCCATTATTTTCACCAACCGAAGTGCACTGATGACAATTGAATATGCTGCTGTCAAAGGAAACTTCAGAAATACTCAACCCAATGGATTCAAACCTGCAGCCTTTGTTGGTTTAGCTGATGGCATGATCTCGATTCGATATGCCTATTATGACGGACTACTCAATCAATCGGAATATTTCACCATCAACCCAATCATCACCAACAAACGAGTCAACATAATCTTCAGAGATAATTTCTTTGCATACGGAATATACATGACATTAATATCAAACTCTGAAATCTTTGATTCAGAACTTGAAGGCATGGTGTATCAGGTTACCTATTCTGATCTTGTTTCTGGGGAACCACTTCCCAATCTAGAAGGTTTTTCAATGATGACTTCGGAACTCCCAAGACTGAAGCATTATGAAATTCCATATCTTTATGACCACTAAAAGAGGATTGCAAAATCCTTTTTTTTATCAATCATCAAGCATGATATTGACAAATGAAGAAATCATCCGTATGCTATGTATGAAAAACATCGATTGAAATTGGAGAATCAATATGCGTCGTTTCATCATTCAACCATTAGGTGTACTTTTGATTGCCTTCCTGTTACTCTGGATACCGATTGTTGCAGGACAGATTGCAAACCTTTTTTCGCTTCAGAATATCGATCGCGAAGGCGTCTTTGCTTGGATTAGTATTCATCATATCGCCCAAGCAATACTTTTCATCCCTTTCTTTTATTTACTTAAGTTCATCAAAAAAGATGTTCGTTTTTCTTTAGGTCTTGGAAATGTAAGAAAAGGTTTCAAGTATGTGATCATCTTCACAGGAATCTTTATTGTCTACACTGGGATTGGATTCACCTATGCCATCCTAACCGATACATTTGTGAGCTATGATTTTAGACTCAATTCAACGAATGTCATCGGATACTTATCCTTTCAGCTTTTTTTATCTGGCCCTTCAGAGGAACTCATCTTCCGTGCTTTTGCGATGACTGCAGTGGGACTGCTCTATCCAAAAAGAATCATCAAGGATAAATTGAGTGTTTCAAATCTTATTGCTGCAGTAGTCTTCGGTTTGGCACATATGGTTATTGTTTTCTCTCCCTTTCGGCTCACTTACTCACACATTCAAGTCATTTACGCTTTTGTGTTAGGATTAATCTATGGCGATTGTTATGAGAAAACAGGAAGTGTTCTTTATCCAATGATGATTCACAGCATTTCGAATGTGATTGCTGTAGCATCCACCATGATTGTCACAGCATGGTTCTAAATCGATTTTCATACTTTCGGATTCTTGATGATTTTTAAGAATCCGTTTTTCTCATTTACTTTGAAAAACGATGTGCGGATGAATCACTAAAGTGTGCTATAATATGATAGGTGATAATGATGGAAAGATTACAAAAGGTCTTAGCAGCAGCAAACATTGCTTCCAGACGTAAATCTGAAGAGATAATTCTCGAAGGAAGAGTCAAAGTCAATGGTGTTGTGGTCAAAGAACTCGGATTCAAAGTGAATCCAAATGATCAAATCGAAGTCGATGGAAAATCAATTGAGCGTGCTGAGCATCTCTATTTTTTATTGAACAAGCCCACAGGATTTGTCTCAACAACATCGGATGAATTCAATCGTAAGACGGTCATTGACCTTTTGGGTGAAGAATTGAAGAATGTTAGACTCTATCCAGTCGGCCGACTTGATTTTGATACAGCGGGTTTATTGTTACTGACCAATGATGGTGATTTCACCAACCGAATGACACATCCTGAACATGAAATTGAAAAAGAGTATCTGGCAAGAGTTGAAGGTATTGTCATTCGAAAACAAATCATCCAACTGAGAAAAGGTGTCATCATTGATGATGATTATCTTGCAGTTCCTAAAGAAGTCAGACTGGTTGAATTGAACAAAAATCAAAAGACGACATTGTTATCAATCACACTCACGGAAGGTAGAAACAAACAAGTCAGAAAGATGATGGATGCCATCGGACATCCAGTCAAAAAATTAACCCGTATACGCTATGAATTTTTAACCCTTGAAGGTGTTGAACGTGGTAATTATCGCCCCCTCAAGGTTCATGAAATTAAGAAGTTATACGCAAACTCACTACCAAAAAAATGACATTACACAGTAACAACAGTTAAAACTATGTTATAATGTTGAATGTATGGAGGAAAATCATGCCAGGATACAAGTTAGCCATTGACGGACCCGCAGGATCAGGCAAAAGCACCATCAGTTCATTAATCGCTAAACAACTCGGTTGGACACATATCGATACAGGCGCTATGTATCGTGCAGTCACCTTGCTTGCCATCGAAAAAGGTATCGATTTAACCCAAGAATCCGAGTACACATTTCTCGAATCCGTGAAGATACATTACGATTTTGACCGGATCTTCATCAATGACCGTGATGTCACTGAAGCGATTCGTTCAGAAGCAGTCACGAACAATGTATCTTTGGTTTCAAGTTTTCCATATGTGCGAAGAAAGTTAGTCGATTTACAAAAAGAAGCAGCAAAAGATATCAATGTGGTCATGGACGGCAGAGATATTGGAACCGTCGTATTGCCAGATGCAGATTTGAAAATTTTCTTAACCGCTAACGTTGAAGAACGTGCGAAAAGAAGATACAAAGAACACATCAAAAAAGGAAAACAGGCAGAAATCACGAAGGTCATCGAAGACATTGTCATCCGAGATCAAAAAGATTCTACCCGAAAGGAATCACCACTCAAAAAAGCGGATGATGCCATCACACTCGATACAACTGATCTTACCATCGAACAGGTGGTTAGACAAATTATAGAATTAACCGACAAAAAGGAGAACTAACATGGAGTTTAAGTTATTGAAGGTAGGCCAGATCGTCGAAGGTACCGTCATCAAGGTCGAAGAAAACACGATTTATCTGGACATCCAGGACAGAACAGAAGGCAAAATTCATTTGGACAACTACGATCGACCCGCACCGGAAACATTCTTGGGTCTTGTTAAGGTTGGACAAACGGTCAGAGCAAAGGTTCAAAAGATTACAGATGAACCTGCACAGATCTTATTATCCCGCCTTCCGTTGTTGATCGAAGAAAAGTTCGAAAAGATTCAGGCAGTCGCGGCTTCCGGTGAAACCGTAAACGCTAAAGTCAGACAGATTCTTGAAAAGGGACTGGTTCTTTCGTATCTCGACAACGAAGTTTTCCTGCCCTACAGTCTTCTCGACTTTGAACTCGTGAAAGATAAGGACAGCTTAAAAGGCAAAGTCCTCGAAGTACAAATCATTGAAGCATCGATTAAAGGTAGATCAAGACGCATTGTTGCATCCAGAAAAGCCATTTTTGAAAAGGAAAGACAACTTGCTTATGAACAAAGACTTCAAGCAAGACAAGGCGAACTTGAACAAATCAATACTGGGGACATCGTCACCGGTATCGTTGATAAAATTGAACCCCATGCCGCTACCATTCGTTTTAACCATGTTGTCGGTCTCTTAAGAATTTCACAGGTGAGTCATCACCGTATTGATAAGATTGAAGATGTCTTGCAACTCAACCAAGAGGTTTCCGTTAAAGTCATCAAGAAAGAAGGCAATCGCTTAGATCTTTCCATGAAGGCTTTGATGAAGACTCCTTATGAACTGTTCTACGACAACCATAAGATCGGTCAGACCGTCACAGGAACAGTGTTCCAAAAATTACCCTTTGGTATCATTGTTGAACTCGATAAGGATGTCCGAGGCTTACTCCACAAAAATGAATTCTCTTGGAATCCAAATGACAATTTTGAAGCATATGTGAAAATCGGTGAACCCATCACACTTTCCATCATTCAACTTGACCCCAAGAAGGAAAGAATCGCATTATCCAAGAAAGCTCTTGAAGACAATCCTTGGAAGAATGTTTCCATCAAGCGCGGTGAAGTTGTCAAAGCGAAAGTCCTTGAAGTCTCAAAAGATGGCTTGAAGGTTGAAGTTCAAGGTGTCACAGGAACGATTGAAGCAGCAGAACTTTCCAATGAAAAGATTGGAAGACCTGATGAATATTTTGCAGCAGGGGATAACGTTGAAGCGATTGTCACTGAAGTGTCTCGAGACACATGGTCACTCAAATTATCCATTAGACGCGTCTTAGAAAGAGCAGAACGCGCATCTTTTGAACAGTATTTAGATGATGAACCCACAAACTCCAAAGTCACCCTAGGTGATCTCTTTGAAGATCAGTTTGCGGGCAAAAAAAATAGAAAAAAGTAGGTTTTAGAATGCCTTTCAAGGTAGCAATTGTCGGCCGTCCGAATGTAGGTAAGTCTAGTTTGTTCAACCGTATTGTCGGGAGCAGACTGTCCATCACAGACGACCAGCCAGGTATTACCAGAGATCGAATTTATGCCAGGGCTGAATGGTTGACGAAGAGTTTCAGAGTCATAGATACAGGGGGCATCGACATTGGCGATGCTCCTTTTTTAAATCAAATCAAAGCGCAAGCACAGATTGCGATGGATGAAGCAAATGTCATCGTTTTTGTCGTTGACGGCAGACAAGGTTTGATTGAAGCAGATCATTATATTGCAAAACTGTTGTTTAAAACAGAAAAGCCTGTTATACTCGCAGTCAATAAGATAGATGATATTTCCATGGTCAACAATGCATTTGAATTTTATGCATTAGGCTTTGGAACACCGATTGCAGTGTCTACAATTCATGGCATTGGGATGGGTGATCTCTTGGATGAAATCATGAAGCATATGACTGATGAAGATAAGCTTTATGATGATTCCGTCATTCAGTTTTGTATTGTAGGTCGTCCCAATGTCGGTAAGTCTTCGCTCACGAATGCCATTCTGGGAGAAGAAAGAGTCATTGTCTCAGAAATTGCAGGGACAACGATGGACGCGATTGATACACCGTTTAGAAAAGATAAGAGAGATTATGTGGTCATTGACACTGCCGGTATTAAAAAACGCGGCAAAGTCTACGAAAATGCGGATAAATACGCTGTTTTACGTGCCCTCACAGCCATTGAACGTTCGGATATCGCACTGATGGTCATTGATGGTACAGAAGGCGTCATCGAGCAAGACAAGCATGTTGCAGGTTATATTGCTGATTATGCAAAAGCTGTTGTGATTGTTGTCAATAAGTGGGACTTGATCGAAAAAGATGATAAGACCATGAAAAAGATGGAAGAAAAAATCAAAGATGAATTCAAGTTTTTGGATTATGCGGAAGTTGTCTTCGTTTCAGCCAAAAACAATTCAAGAGTCCATACAATCTTCCCAGCATTGAACAGAGCTTACGAGAATTACAACAAGACAGTCCCAACATCAGTGATCAATGACTTATTGATGGATGCGACTGCAATGAATCCAACAGCCATCTTCAATGGTGGTAAGGCAAGTTATTCCTATACGACACAAGTATCGATCAAACCACCGACATTCGTACTCTTTGTCAATAATCCAGATTATGTCCATTTCTCTTATTTGAGATATTTGGATAACCAATGGAGAAAGGCTTTTGATTTCACAGGAACACCGATCAAACTATTACTTAGAAAGAAGGTATGACATGAAGATTTCTATCATTGGAGGCGGTGCCTGGGGGACAACCCTCGGACAGACACTCATCGATAATGGGCATGATGTACTCATTTATGATCTGAATCCTGCTTCAGTTGAAAAGATCAATCATCATCACCATCCATTTTTCGATGCCATACTTCCAGACAAAGTAGAAGCAACCACCAATTTGGAAAGAGTTGCTTCCTTCTCAAACTACTTTTTATTATCGGTTCCGACCAAGGCAGTGAGATCTGCATGCAGATCCTTAAATCCACTCCTCAAAGAACCTTCGGTATTCATCAATGTTTCAAAGGGTATTGAACCCGATACCTTGAAACGCGTTTCAGAAATCGTTGAGGAAGAAATCGCACCTGAACATTATCGAGGATTTGTCGTTTTGACAGGACCTTCTCATGCTGAAGAAATGATTTTAAGACATCTCACGCTTTTGGTCAGTGCATCGAAGGATTTAGAACTTGCCAAAGAAGTTCAACTGATTTTTTCCAACGATCAGTATTTAAGAGTTTACACCTCAACAGACTTAATTGGATGTGAAGTGGGTGGTGCAGTGAAAAATGCGATTGCAGTCATCTCAGGGGTTTGCACGGGTCTTGGGTTGGGTGAAAATGCACGCGCAGCAGTCATTACCCGAGGTATCGTTGAAATCGTTAAAGTGGTTGAAATCATGGGAGGAAAAAAAGAGACCGCATTCGGTTTAACCGGCATCGGCGACTTGATTGTGACGGCATCCTCTGAAAACTCCAGAAATTTCACCGCGGGTAAAAAGATCGGTTTAGGCATTCCTGTAGATGAAGTCTACCGGAGTGAAAAACAAACCATTGAAGGCATCAGAACGATTGAAGCCATGCATAAGTTATCTTTAGAACATGGTGTTGAACTCCCAATGATTAATGTTGCTTATGATATTTTATATGGTGGTTTATCCATCAAAGACGGATTGAACAAACTGTTATCCAGAGACTTAAAAAGCGAAGATTTTTGATTGGTTTGCTTTATTAAGCCATCAAATCACTCGAAAATGGTGTCAAAGGTTTGCAATATCAACAAATATTTGTTACAATGAAACTACTTTAAGGAGGATTTCTAAATGAACAAAACAGAATTGATTGCCGTGGTCGCAAACCGCGCACAGGTTACACAAAAAGTTGCTGAAGACGTTCTTCAAGCATTCACTGACACTGTCCAAGAAACATTAGGCAGACGTGGTGAAAAAGTCGTCGTCACTGGATTTGGCACATTTGAAGTCAGAAACAGAGTCAAGAGAACGGGTAAGAACCCAAGAACCGGACAACTGATTACTGTACCGGAACAGAAGTCACCAGCGTTCCGTGCAGGCAAGTTGTTAAAAGAAGCAGTCAAATAATCGCTAAAGGGTACTTATCAAGGCATAAGTACTTTTTTTCTATGATAAAAACGAATTATGATATAAAATAAGGGTAGAAGGTGGTGAATTCATGAGCATTTTCTTTAAAGCCGCTGAAAACGATCTGAATTATGTCAAAATGAATTATTCGCATATTGAGATGACTGATGAGAAGAAAAAGAGTCTATTGCATTATGCAGTCTTAGGTTCTGCAATGGATGTGATTAAATTTCTCTTGGATTCAGACATCAATGTGAATCTCATCGACCAGCACGGTGAAACACCGCTTTTTGACTGTGCACGCAAAGGCAAGCTCGATATCGCAAAACTGTTGATCAGCAAGTTCGCATCCGTCAATGTTGAAAACCGTACCGGTGAACTGCCCATTCACTTGGCAGCATTCAAGGGTGATCTCGATATGCTGAAATTGCTGATTGAATCCGGTTCTTACACCAATAAGAAAACCCAGGAAGATAAGCTTCCTGTGCATTATGCCATCGCCGGTGGAAAAGCTGATGTCATTTCATTTTTACTTAAAGAAGGCAAACAAACGTGGATGATTAAAGACACCCATGGCAATACGCTTCTTCATCATGCAGCTAAAACGAGTTCGGTTGCTATCATCGAGATGTTACTGAATCAGAACTTGGACCCGAATGCATTAAATGATCAGTTTGAAACACCTCTATTCAATGCGGTTCGTTTTGGGACTGTGGATACCATTCGATTATTACTCGCTTCAGATGCTTATGTCGATATTCACAACAGACGGTATGAAACACCACTCGATACAGCAAACATCTTTGACAAGAAAGATATTCACACCTATTTAACAGATTATATGGTCACCCCTAAATATGAAAGACTCATCCAGAAACAAGCACTTGCACTCGCTGTCTTGAATCGAGACCATGTCTATTTAAGAAAACTGATTGAACGCGAAACACCCATGAAAAAAGATAGACTTCAAAAAACAGCCTTGGATTACGCAAAAGAATATAATCTATCACTCTGTGTCGGTCTCTTAAGAGATATTGAAGAAAGTAGTAACTAACAAACAACAGGACGACGAAGCGTCCTGTTTCAATGAAGGATTCTATATGAAAACATTTGTTATCTTATTATCCCATACAGAAAAAGAAACGAATCGAGTCGCAGTGGAACATCATGTCGCTTATTTAAAAGCACTTGATGATAAAGGATTGCTCGTTCTTGCAGGTCCTTTTACAGATGTTCCTGGAGGAATGGTTGTGATTAAGGCGGATCACGAAGAAGAAGCCATCCAAATTGCACTTACAGACCCTTTCATTTCACAAGGATTTAGAACCTTTGAAATCAGAACACTTGAAGTTGCCAATCAACATAATAACTATTTACTTTAGATGAAGAGGATAACATGAAGAAACCTAAAATTGGAATACCCATTGGAGATCCTGCAGGGATTGGTCCAGAAATCGCACTGAAAGCCTGTTTGCATGAAGATGTTTTATCATCATCGATTCCTATTTTGATTGGAGATGTTTCCGTTCTAAAGCACATGATTGATATTTGTCAATTGCCCCTTCAGATTCATCTGATCAAAGAACCTGATGAAACCAAAGAGATGAAGGGATTCGTAAATGTCATCGATGTTAAGTCAGTCGATATTGATCAATTACAGTTTGGTACTGTCCATCCCATGAATGGGAAAGCAGCTTTTGATTATATCAAAAAAACAGTCGAATTTGCCATGAATCGGAAGATCGATGCCATGGCCACCACGCCCATCAATAAAGAGTCACTCAAAGCAGCAAATGTACCTTATATCGGACATACCGAGATTTTAGCAGACCTTTCCCATACGAAAGATCCACTCACGATGTTTCAAGTAGAAAAAGAGAGAGTTTTCTTTTTATCGAGACATGTATCGCTTAAGAAAGCGATTGAACTTGTGAAAAAGGACAGATTGATGGATTATATCAAACGTTCTCTTGAAGCACTTGAAAAGTTAGGTGTGAAAGGGACACTCGCTGTTGCAGGATTAAACCCCCATAATGGTGAACATGGAATGTTTGGAAGTGAAGAACTGGATGAAATCATGCCTGCCATTGAAGAAATGAAACAAAAAGGTTTTGATGTCACAGGACCGATTCCAGCAGACTCTATCTTTGCATTGGGTCTTTCAGGGAAGTGGGCAGCCATCTTATCGCTTTACCACGATCAAGGCCATATCGCAACGAAAACCTATGATTTTCATAAAACGATTTCAATCACGAGTGGTATGCCATTCTTAAGAACATCGGTAGATCACGGCACTGCATTAGATATTGCAGGTCAAAATAAAGCCAATCCACTTTCGATGGTTGAAGCCATCAGACTGGCTGCAGAATACGCACCATATTTTATAACAGCCATTTAAAGAACTAGAATTTCATCACACTAAAACAAAAGCACATTCGCAAATGTGCTTTTTTCAAATGATTAGTTTTCAATATAGCCCAATCGTTTGGAAACAAGTCTTGCAATCGATTGGAATGAAACACTGATTTCAGGCTTTTGATCAGTATCCATCAGTAAATCAAATGTTGCAATCGCACCCACGACCTTTTGTTCGAAATTGAGTAAAGGTGATACCAACGTTTCAATTTTTGTCTCTTCATCATAGGATCTTAAGACAGGATGCTGTTCACTTCGAAATGGAAC
>JANJXB010000013.1 GCA_024709245.1 Acholeplasmataceae bacterium
TCAATCATGGATTTAACTTCATACCATTGAACTGTTTTTGTAATTCCTAAGATGACATTCGATGCAACATAGCCAGCCAGATTGACGATATCTTTTGCACTCGAATAAGGGGGTGCATAAGATAATTCAAGTTCCTGTAGATCAGTGACTTTGATATTGCCTTTGATGGCAGTAGCGAGGATATCCATTCTCTTATCAACGCCTTTTTGACCGACTGCTTGAGCACCAAGTATGCGTTCTGTCTTTGGATCAAAGATGACTTTTAAATAGATGGGTGTTGCATGGGGATAATAACTTGCGTGATCATTTGCATTTAAATGAATGACTTGATAGGATTGACCTTTGAGTTGTTTTTCGTTGAGCCCTGTAGCAGCTAAACTTAAGTCAAACACTTTAACAATTGAGGTACCTAGAGTACCTTTATTTGTGACTGGTAGTCCACTTAAAATATCTGCAAGTTGTCTGCCTTGTCTATTGGCAGGCGATGCAAGGGGAATGAGTGAATCTACGGATGAGACTTGATTCTTGACAATGACTGCATCACCTACAGCATAGATGTGATTGGTGGATGTCTGATAACGTGAATCAATCACGATACCACCTCTCATGCCTGTTTTGATGCCCGCTTTTTCTGCGAGTTTTGTATCAGGATTCACACCAACAGCTGTAATGACAAAATCAGTTTCGATGACTTTACCTGATTTTAAGAATCCTTGTTTTTTGTTAAATGATGTAAACTCATCATCAACGTAAACAGATACGCCATTCTTTTCGAGTTCTTCTCGAATCATGATCCCCATTTCGGGATCAACAACCGGAAGGACTTCTGTTGATTTTTCAACAACCGCTACAGAAAGACCTTTGTTGATCAGGTTTTCAGCGACTTCGAGTCCAATGTATCCAGCACCAATGATGGTTGCATGTTTAGGTTGATTGGCTTTCATGAATTTCATGATTTGATCAAGATCCGGAATATTTCTGAGTGAGAAATGAGGGATTTGATCAAGTCCTTCGATCGATAACTGAATGGGTTTCGCTCCGGTTGAGATGATGAGTTCATCGTAAGTTTCAGTCAGCACTTCATTTTGGAAAAGATACTCGATTTTTTGAGTCGTTGGGTCGATGGATATAACTTCAGAATTCGATCTGATATCTAATCGGAAACGATCTTTTAAAAGTTGTTCTCTAACGACTAGTAATGCACTTCTTGTGCTGATTTCACCAGAAATAAAATAGGGTAACCCGCAATTTGCAAAAGAGACATAGGGTCCTTTTTCAAAGATGATGATGTCATCTTCTTGATTGAGTCTACGGTATCTGGTCGCAAAACTCATGCCCCCTGCGACACCGCCTATAACAACGATTTTTTTATGTTTTTCTTTCATTTTTTAATCACCATGTATTATGATACCCCGTACGGTATAAAAATGCAATCATTTTAGTTTACTTTTTTTATTTATTTAACATATTTTTCGAGTCATCCATGCTCAATTCAACAAAAAACTCACCATCGTCGGTGAGTCTTGATAGCATTGATGATTTCTATGGATTTTGAAAGCTATCTAGTTACTTACCCTTTTTGGATAAATAGGTGGTAATTCCAAAACTCAATATACTCAATAACAGAGTTATCCCCATGAAAACTGCTGAATAATCTTCATTAAACCCATCAGATGATTGATTGACTCTGTTCAAGATAAATATCCCAATAAATATGGCCGCCACACAAGTCATTATAAGACTTGGGGTATAGATGATCCACCGACTTGAATGATGATGAAACCACTCATTCCATATCAAATGAAAGACGATAAATCCCGTCATAATGACGATGGCTCTTATGAATATGGATTGTCTCCATAGAGCAATCCATATCAAAAAGAGTATCGCAGAAAGAATGTAATAGAGATGGATTCTTTTCATATCTTGATTTCTTTTATGAAATGATGAATGACCTCATCTTCATTTTCATTTCGTTTTACCACATCGGTTACTGATATGTAATTTTCTCTCTTGCTGATGGTACTGCCAATCGACGTGACAATCAAATGTGACTTTTCTTTTGGAAACAATTTGAAAAATGCTCTAACCGCTGGAGCAGTATCCCCTGCCCACAAAGGTGATACGACTATGCACAACGTATCATCTTGAAGAGGTTTTGAAAGTGTTATCTTCACTTTCTTATCGACAGTTGCATAAAATCCTGCTCTGATGTATCCAATTGGACCTTTCCACCACTTGTGGTCATCAATTTGGATCAGTGGAACTCCTAGTTGTTGAGCTACTTTTTCAGCAACTCTTTTAGAATTTCCCGATCTTGAAAAATAAACAACTTGATAGTTCATGTTTTTTCCTCTTTGCGCTATTCTAGACTTTTGATATGTCTTACCATCTCATGAATGGCATCCACTGATTCCTTGATTCCAAAAAACATCCACGTATGAAGCATGTCATGATGTACATACATCTTAAACTCTATGTCTTCATTTCTGATTCTTTTCTCGAGTGCTAATGCATCTGCATACAAAATATCTCTTGTCCCAATCCATAACGCAATCGAATCGATGCCTGTAAACTTTCCATACAAGGGGGAAAGAAATGGATCCGTTAACTTAAGACCTTGTCCATACATATTTCCGATAGTCTTGAGTGCTTCACGATTCAAAATAGGATCTTGATCTTGAATCGAATCTATCTCTGGATTTTCCATACTGACATCTAACCAAGGTGATAATAACATTAAATGGTGCTTGTTGCTATACCCTTTTGCTGTTAGTCTTTGAGCAAGTCCTAAAGCAAGACCTCCACCTGCGGAATCTCCCATGATGATAATCTCTTGATGATTTTGTGTCTTATCATGATAGGCTTCGATTAAAAATTGATAAATTTCTACTTCGCCAACATGGGGAACCAGAGGATAATCAGGGACAATCATGTCATACCCAGTTTGCTTGATTAACGATTCCAAGAATCGATAATGCATATTGGATAATCCATGAACATAAGCGCCTCCATGAATATAGAATATCGCATACTGACTTCCACGAGTCTCTTTTTTAAAGTGATACACTGCTTGATCTTGATATGTCTTCGTCTCCATATGATACTTTTTCATCATACGGGCTGGTGGTATGTCTTTGGGGTGCTCTTCTAATCGATTTTGATCGATTTCGAGTAATAACCTTTGATTGAGATTGGATTTCTTTAATATGTAGTAAAGGATTTTACTCATTAAACTGGGCATAGTGCACCACTTTCTCACATAATTACCGTATTCTATTCTCATTATACAACACAAATCAAGCCTTTTGATGGATAGATTCTCTATGATTGCTTATCAATTCACCTGCATGTATTACATGTTATAATAAGTCTAGACAAAAAAGTAATGTTAGGAGTCATGAGCATGGAAAACAATCAAAAAGCAATTCTGAAACCACTCGATATCGATACCATCTACAGTGAGTGGTCAAAAACGTACAATAAAGAAGGAAAGCCCGACTGGTCACACATATTTCCTTATTATCATGAAGATATAAAGTTTCATGATTCTATCCAAAAAATTAATGGGCTTGTCCCCTTTAAAGCCATGTGTGCTCGACTGACCAAACGTTGCAGAAGCCTTCATATGGAAATCTTAAATGTAACGAAAAATAATAACATCATCATGTTCGAATGGATCATGACCATGAAGTTCAGAATTTTTCCAAGCACACCCATGTATGGTAGTTCAAGATTGACCATTCATGAAAACGGACAAATTATCGAACAAAGAGATTACTATGACATCTGGGGAGATATCAATAATGGTATTCCAATTTATAGAAGATTTTATCGCTGGTTTATGCGTGCATTTTTTGGATAAGAGTTAGGAGATATTCACTATGAAATGGCCTGATGAACTGATTTTCATGAAAAATAGTAGAGCTGTGCAAAAGGAGACTCATGCATCGATGTTGGGTCAACTTTCTGTTATTACAGGAGCAACCTCTGGTGTTGGATTATCAGCTGCTCGTGTACTTGCAGCTGCGAAATCCAATCTTGTCATGGTATGTCGAAATAAGGAAAAAGCTCTTCCGATTCAAGCGGAATTGATGAATACACACGGCATCCAAGTGGATATTGTGGTTGCAGATTTCAGTAAGTTTAACGAAGTGAAATCTGCTGCAGATCAAATTATGAAAACATATCCAAAAATTGATGTCTTAATCAATAGCGTTGGAATTCACTCCACTCGGAAATTATTCAACGAAGATGGTATTGAACTATGTTTTGCTGTCAATCATTTGAGTACCTTTTTATTTACTAAACTTTTGATGCCTAAACTGATCAAGGACGGTAAATCCAGAATCATTCAAATCAATTCAGAAGGTCACAGATTCAGTGGTGTCAAACTGAAGGATATCAACTTCAAACGTCGTATTTATACAGGGTTGAAGGGGTATGGCCAATCCAAAACAGCTCAGCTACTCACAACCATTGAACTTGTCAAACAATTGAAAGGTAGTGAAGTTACCATCAATTGTTGCCACCCAGGTGCAGTCAAGACTGCTATCGGTAGCAACAACGGTTTCTTATATCGCTTCTTCTTTAAACATGTCACATCCCATTTCTTAAAAGATCCAATCATTTCAGGTAAAGCGATCTATTATCTTGCTGCGGATCCCGAATTGGATGGTATATCGGGTCGCTTCTTCAATTTAACCATTGATGAGAAACCAGCAAAACACGCAACAGATGAATCCATGAGTCCAAAAGTCTATGAACTCAGTATGAATCTGGTTGGTTTAAAGGATGCCTGACATGGCAAACACTCAACAAGTGGTCATCGTAGGTGGTGGAATGGCTGGATTAACAGCTGCTTGTTATTTAGCCAAAAGTGGCTATCAACCTTTGCTGATTGAGCAGCAAGAAATCACCGGCGGATTGGTGAATTCATTTGACTTCCACGGATTCACACTGGATGGTGGTATTCGTTCCATTGAAAGCTCCGGGGTCCTCAAACCCATGATTCGTGATCTTGGATTAAAAATCGAGTTTGAGAGAAGTCCTGTTACATTGGGCATCAAAGACCGTGTGATTTCTTTATCTTCAATCGATGACTTGCAATCTTACGAATCACTGCTTGTGGAATTATTTCCAGAAGACCAAAAAGAGATTCAAACAATCATCAAAAAGATTCGAAAGATCTTGAAATACATGGATGTTCTCTACGGCATTGAAAATCCAATGATCATAGATTTAAAAGCGCGACCATCTTATGTCATCAAAACCTTATTACCTTGGTTTTTCAGGTTCGTGCCTACTTTGTTTCAAATTGATCAACTCAGTGTTCCTGTTGAAGTCTATTTAAGAAGATTCACATCCAATCAGGCATTAATCGATATGATTGCTCAGCATTTCTTTAAAGCTTCACCCACATTTTTCGCACTTGGATACTTCAGCATCTATTTTGATTATCATTATCCAAAAGGTGGAACAGGTAAACTTCCTCAAGTGCTCGAAGAGTACATCTTATCTCATGGTGGAATCATCCTGAAGAATACATCAATCACTCAAATTGACATCGAAAATAAAACTGTGTGGGATTCAAAAGGTCAGGAATATCCTTATCATAAACTGATTTGGGCATCTGATTTGAAATCACTTTACCATAGGATCGATACTCAAAAGATCCAAAAACAACGATTAAAAGAAAAAATCATCAAGCATAAAGCATTTTTAGATGGTAAAATTGGAGCTGAATCTGTATTAACTGTCTATGCAACCACGGATTTGGATCCCTCTTACTTCAAAGCTAAATCGAGTGGTCATCTCTTCTATACACCGAAGACGGATGGATTAAGTCAAGTTGTATTGCCTAAAGCTGATGATATGGCGACACTTCTTGAGCCCTTAAAACAATTTTTGGAACTGAACACCTATGAAATATCCATTCCAGTGTTAAGAGATCCAAAATTAGCTCCCAAGCATCAAACAGGACTCATCATCAGTGTACTTTTCGATTATGAGACCGTATCACATATCGAAAAAATGGGATACTATCAAGAGTTTAAATCGTTTGTAGAGCACTATATGATTGAAGTGTTATCCAAGTCGATTTATCCAACTTTGAAAGATCACATTCTAGAAACATTCAGTTCAACACCTTTGACATTTAAAAAGAGAATTGGAAGTACGGATGGTGCCATCATTGGATGGGCATACACCAATCAACCGATTCCGGTTCCTCATCAGATGTCAAAAATAATGAAATCAATTCAAACTGGACTTCCTGACGTCTATCAGGCAGGACAGTGGTCATTTTCACCCGCAGGTGTACCGATTGCAGTGATTACCGGTAAACTTGCTGCAGATGCATCGAAAAAGCATCTGAAAAAATCAGTGATGAATAACATCGCATCATCAGGAGTTGTTTCATGAAAAAACAAATGGTCATCGTTGGCGGAGGTATCTCAGGATTAACTGCTGCCGCCTATCTCTCAAATGAAGGACATGCTGTCACACTGCTTGAAAAATCAGACGACTTAGGTGGTCTTGTTGGCAGTTTCAAACGTGATGGATTCTCATTTGATCATGGTATTCGGGGTGTCGAAAATTCGGGTACTCTTTTTCCAATGCTCAAGCAATTGGGCATTCATGTTGATTTTGTTCAAAACATCGTCGATATGGGCATTGGAAAAAACATCATCTCCATCGACCCCAAAAACAATTATCAAACCTATAAGGATCTTCTTTTAGTGTCTTATCCAAATGATCATCAAGCCATTGAAGATATTTTCAAGGACATTAAAAAGATATCAAAATATATGGAAGTTCTTTATGATGTTGATAATCCATTGTTTTTAAATCCGAAGACGGATGCCAAATATTTGATGAAAACCATTGTTCCTTGGATGTTTCAATACACATTTACCATCGGGAAAATCGAGAAACTGAAAACGCCCATTCGAAAATATTTATCGAAATACACTCAAAATGAAGATTTAATTGATGCCATCAGCCAACATTTTTTCACCGATACTCCAGCGTTTTTCGCACTCAGTTATTTAAAGATGCACAGTGACTACTATTATCCAAAGGGTGGTACACGAACCATCATCAATGGTATTAGAGATTTCATATTGTCCAAAGGTGGCGTGATTAAGACGGAGTCTGAAGTTGATCAAATCGATATTAACGAGAAAAAAGTATATCACAAAGATACTGCTTACCCCTATGATGCACTCTTGTGGTGTGGCGATTTGAACAACATGTATAAAAACATTAAAAACACGCAAATCGACTACTTAGAAACAAAAAATCGCTTAGCTTCCGCCAAAGGTAATGACTCACTCTATCAGATGTATATGATGGTCGATCTACCGAAAAACTATTTCAAAGAGAAATTCTCCGGTCATTTGTTTTATATGCCTAAAACAGATGGACTCTCTAAATTGAAGATGACAGATCAAATGCTCATTCAACATTTGAACACTTTAAATCAAGAATCACAGAAAGAAGCACTGCTTGCGTGGTTATCCGATTTCGCACAACTCACGACTTATGAAATTTCGGTTCCTGTTGTGCGTGATGAAACTCTCGCTCCAGAGGGTAAAGCAGCTGTCATCATCAGTACACTTTTCAGTTATGAACTTACCCAATGGATTCAGAAAAATGGATTCTACAGTCTTTTCAAAAAACACTTATCGTCTTCCATCATCAATACCTTGGAAGAGACACTTTTACCCGGATGGTCATCGAAGGTCATGAGTTACTTTGAAGCAACCCCACTCACCATTGAATCCAGACTCAATAGTACAGGGGGTGCCATCACAGGTTGGGCATTCTCAAATGATATTCCAGTCGAGCACAAGTTGTTCAAAATTGCGAGATCGGTCATTACACCTTTCCCGAATGTCTTTCAGGCAAGTCAGTGGTCGTTTTCTCCCTCTGGATTTCCAACATCGATTGTCACAGCTAAGATTGCTGCAAACAAAATGAATCGCTTGAAAATCAAAAAAGACTAATCGAGAGTTAATTCGTTAAAAACGGACAGTTATTAAAAAAGAGTAGAGCTTGTCTCCGATAATCAATTGGAGTGAGCTCTTTTATTTTTT
>JANJXB010000076.1 GCA_024709245.1 Acholeplasmataceae bacterium
GATAATCATCTTTATTTTTCTAGCATTGATCGCAACTTTGATCTGGATACCTGCCTCAAAAACAAATTATGATATGACACTCTACTTGCCTGAAGATTCTATGACTGCGGAAGGACTTGAGGTGTTGAATCAGAACTTTGAAGTTTCTTCATTCATCGAGTTGATGATTGAAGATATTTCGGTTGATGATGTTTTGTCGTATCAATTATTGATACAAGATATTCCTCTCGTCACTTCCATCATTTGGCTTGATGATTATGTGGATTTGAACACGATCCCTCTCGAATGGATACCTACTGAAACATTAAATCTTTTCTATAAAGATCAAAATGCATTGCTTACTATCGTATTTTCTACGGATGCCTACGACATGGATCTTGATGAAACGATTGATCAAATACGAGTTCTTTTGAAAGATGAGACCATCAGACTCAGAGGTGAGCCCATTGAGAACATCAGAGCTAAGGAAGTTGCTGAAGGAGAAATATTAAAAATCATGGTACTGATCATACCCATCATCATCGTGATTTTATTGCTTGCTTCACATGCATGGATTGAACCTCTTTTAATCCTTCTTACCCTTGGCATTGCTGTTTTATTCAATACTTTCACAAATGGCATTTTCGAGCATGTTTCTTTCATTACCAAATCGATGGCTCTTGCATTGCAACTGGCACTATCAATTGACTATGCACTCTTCTTGATTCATCGATTTTATGAGGAACGCAAAGTCAACGATCCAAAAACAGCTGCAAAAAGATCCATTCGTTATGCCTTCAAATCGATCACCACTTCTGCATTCACAACCATTGCAGGATTTACTGCACTCTTTCTCATGGATTATTCGATAGGACTTGATATTGGTCTTGTTTTATCGAAAGGTATTCTATTCAGTTATTTGTCAACACTCATCGTGTTACCCATATTGCTGGTCTGGTTTTCTCCTCTCATTGATCGTAGTCAGCATCGAATGTTGTTACCAAACTTCAAGAAACTCTATATTTTCCAGCATCGCTTCCGTCATTTCTTCATTCTCTTGTTGATTGCTCTCATCGGTGTTGGTATTTTCTTCCAATCTAAAACGACTTATCTTTTTGGAACAACTTCACTTGCCTCAGCATCGGATCAAACTCAACAAGACCAATTGATAATCAGTGATCAATTCGGGTCGTACCAACAAATGATTCTCTTAGTTCCCAATGAAACAGTAGATCAAGAAATCAATCTGGTCAATGATTTACTTCTCAATCCTGAAATCATTTCAGTCAATGCATTGGTCACCACTGTGGACCCGATGATTCCACGTTCGATGCTTCCCGTTGAAGTCCTAAATTCATATGTTGGACCCACACATTCTAGAATCATCATTCAAACAAAAATATTGGATGAGCATATCGATATGTTCCCATTCATTCAAAATCTCGATCAAATTCTATCCAACCACTACGATTCCTATTATTATGTAGGCACTTATTCAGCAATCTCTGATATTCGAAATTCCATCGTTGATCAAGAACTGATGATTACATTATTATCCATATTGGCAGTCGGAATCATCATTGGTTTGATGTTTAAGTCCATCAGTTTACCCATTGTTTTAATTGGTGTTATCCAAACTGCTGTATGGTTGAATGTATCTTACCTTTATTGGATGGAGATCTCTGTCTTTTATATCGGTTATCTGGTTGTCATGAGTTTGCAGTTAGGAGCAACCATTGACTATGCCGTTTTATTAACCAGTCGATACATTGAATTTCGAAAAACGATGAAACCAAAAGAAGCAATGACAGAGGCGTTTTCAACGTCTTCAATCTCTATCTTAATCTCTGGAATCATCTTGACTGTTGCTGGTTTTGCTGAAGGATTATTTTCAGATATTCAATCTGTCACCGAAATTGGAATGCTTCTCGGTCGTGGTGCTTTGATCTCTTCTTTATTGGTTTTCTTGTGTTTACCTTCTACTTTGGTTGCACTTGATCGAATCATCATGAAAAGCACATGGGACTCGAAAATCATGAAATCAAATCTGCCAAAATCGTAATCATTCATCACTTTCATGGTAAAATCAAGGGGGTGATTCTATGAAGAAAGTATTAATTACTGGCTTTGCTCCATTTGATGGAGAACAATTAAACCCATCTTATGAAGCCATCAAATCAATCGATTTGAAATCATTGCCTTGTGAGTTGATGAGGATGGAAGTACCGACTGAATTCTATGTTTCTGCCAATCAAGTGATTGACACCATTCATATTTTTCATCCTGACGTCATCATCTTGGTCGGTCAAGCAGGTGGACGAAAGGAGATTTCGGTTGAACGGGTAGCCATCAACATCGATGATGCATCAATACCTGATAATCGCGGCATGAAGCCCATTGATCATGAAATTTCAGTTTTTGGTCAACCTGCATATTTCTCAACTTTACCCATCAAACGGATCGTGAAGGTGTTGCAAGATCATGGATTCCCAGCCAATGTTTCAAACTCCGCTGGTACCTATGTATGCAATCATTTGATGTACTCTGTTCTCCATGAACTGTCTATGAACAATCCATATTCTGCAATCGCTGGATTCATTCATGTGCCCTACACAACGAGTCAGGTCAAAGATAAACCTCATGCATTCTCGTTGGAACTTGATACCATCCGAAAAGCACTCGAACTCATCATTTTAGAATCCATCAAATAAAAAAGGAATACGCGTTATTCCTTTTTTTGTATGGAAAATCTCAAGATGGTTTTTAATTTTTCTGTCTGAGTTTTTCGAGCATCCGATACATATATCTCTTGATGGATCTTAGAAATACGCTCATATCCTTTTTCATTTACATAAGCTTCCATGATTCGAAATGATTCAGGTTCATTATCATAAGATCCAATGTGTAACATTTGGCAACACACATTTGTTGTTGTATCTTTCCAATAGACTTTCGAATACTCAATGTCCTTTTTCTTGGAAATGATTTCGTCTTGAATCTTAACAAAGAAAGATTTGTCAATGCAATCAGGTTGTCCAATCATCATCTCAAAGATGAGATGGTTTTTATCCAAATAACTGAGTGTTCTACCGATATCATCCAAATCCCAAATACCTTCTAAAGGATAGATGGTAAAATCATCATCTGGAAATTCTTTCTTATGTCTGATTTTTATCGGATATGCCAAACCATAAAGTTTTTGGATGCACGCTTGAAATTCTTGAGTATTTGGATTCCCTTTTCCTTGGATTGCAATGTATTGCATCGGTGGAATTTCTAGAATCGATGGCGATGTTTTGGCTTGATAAATCTTTAGTTTCTTCCAATCAGTTTTCACAGACTTCACCTATGAAGAAACGTTGATGATTCTTTAAATCTGTGGTCAGCCAATAGGATTTTCCATCCGGAGTTCGATTCAAGAATTGATAGTCGATTAAATATCTTCTGATCATGACATAATCTTCGATCATCGGTTTCAAAACCGCATTCACTTCTTTTTCAGTATAGTTTACACCAGGTTTAAAAGCATGAACAATCATGGATATCATGATGAATTTCCGCTTTTCTTTGACAGGAATGCTCTTAAATGTTAATGGACTTTTCGTTAAAACATAATGATCAATGACATACTGAATATCTTCATCCTTAATATCAAACATGATACTCACCTCAATCCCTATGGTATCATGAACCATCAAAAAAGTCAGCAGGAGCTGACCTATATTTGATGATACCACTGAATGGATGCATCGATTTCTTCTTTGTTTAATTGGTGTCCATGTTGTGTCCAGAATACTGTGACTGGTGCCTGATGATATCTGAATAATGCTTCGAGTTCCTCAACTTCTTCAGGTTTCATCAAGTGATCTGCTTTTCCAGCACCTATGAAAATATGTGTTTTCGATAAATCTGTTTTCGGCAAGTTTCGAATGGGAACCATGGGATGAAACAATATGGCTTTTTGAAATGGATTGTCAAAGTGAAGTAAAAGGCTTGCTGCCATATTCGCTCCATTGGAATATCCAACAGCGGTGACTTTTGTGAGATCAAACCCATAATCGATACTGGACTGCTTCAAAAAATTGTATACATTAAAGGTCTCTTCAATCAAGCTATCTAAATCAAAGACCCCCATTGCAAGACGTTTAAAAAATCGTGGCATGCCATATTCAAGCACATTACCTCTTAAACTTAAGACATTGGCTTGTGGATCAATCATTTTGGCGAGTGGAAGTAAATCATATTCATTTCCTCCAGTACCGTGAAGTAATAAAAGTGTGTTCGGGTTACTACCCTTTTGGTAGATATGTTTCATGATTTCACCTCATGGAGACGCATGGCTTCATATCCAATTTTTTTAAGACTCTCAATCAAGGTCTTGATTTCTTCTTGGGTCAAGTTTTGATACATTGCCTGAAGTGTTTCCACATGATGTGGAAAAATAGAGTCAAAAAATGCTTTACCTTGTGGAGACAGATCAATCAATGTATTTCTTCTGTCCTGTTCATCAGAAACTCGCGTTAGAAATCCACGCTCTTCCAATTTGTCGATTGTATACGTCATACTTGAATTTGCCATCAAAAGTCTGTTACAGATGGATTGTATGGGTTGTTTGCCTCTGTTAAAAAGCAGCTCAAGCGTGCCAAATTCAGTTGCATTCAACTGATAACCCTTGATATCTTTTTTGATGACTGCTTCGACATTATTCATCGTTCGAAACAAAACTGTTGTCAGTTTTAAAATGTCCTTCTCATCGTTCATGTCATGACCTCACTCTGTCATATATATTCTTTATTGTATACCTTATCACTACGCTTTGTCTCAATATGACGCACTAATTTTTCAATTTCAGCGCGCTTATTTCGAAATTTGGGAGGTAATGCCAAAAGTTCACCGAGGGTTTCATATGATTCTTCATCATCGATAAATCCAGGACCCATCGTTGCAAATTCAAAAAGCATCGTTGGATAAATTCTAGAATAGAGGCTTTTGAAATAGAAACGGTCGACATGTCCAGAATGTCTAATGCCCTGTTGATTCAACCACTGAATCCAAAGATCAAGATCCTCTTTGTCATCAACAGCAAAAGCCACATGATGAATTCCACCGTATCCCTGACGACCCATGGGTAGATCCTTGCGGATTTCGACAATAACGCTTGCGCCATTGCCACCTTTTCCTGTTTGATATCTAGACAATAATCCTTCTGTATCCGTTTTGGTGAATGTCAGTTTTTGAGTGAGCACACGGTCCATATAATCCGGATTGCTGACTCGAAACCAGATTGGCCCCAGTCCAACAATGGCATATTCATTGGGAATAGGTCCTTTCAACCATGGTGTTCCAGCTGAAACACCTTGATCCTTTTCATCAGAATATAAAACATATTCTTGTCCATCAAAATCTTCAAATGCTAAGGTCAATCGGTGAAAGAGCGTTGTGATGTCGTGATGTTTCACTTGGTACTTTTCAAACCGTTTTTTCCAATAGTAAATCGCTTGATCAGAAGGTACACGAAATCCTGTTTTTGCAATCTCGTCGGTCCCTTTTTGAGCTTGACTGCTGCCTTGAAAATCAAAAAAAGTCATGTCTGTTCCAGCACTACCTCGATCATCAGCAAAAAACAGATGATACGTTCCGATATCGTCTTGATTGACCGTTTTCTTAACGAGTCTTAAGCCTAAAATGTGAGTGAAAAAATCATAAATTCTTTCCGCACTGCTCGTGATTGCAGTTACGTGGTGTATGCCATATAATGGTTTCATTGTGTTCTCCTATACTTTGTATTCGGTCTTATTTTAATCAATATCAAATCATTATGCAAGCAATATGTTTCGAATTCGAAATATATTGAAATTTCAATATGTGAAGATTGTTATATTGATTGGGTTTCTTATAAAATGAGTGTATAATAAATACTGACACCACAATAACTCATCCGTGTCATAAGGTGTGGTCATTTGAAAAAGAAAAAATACTGGTACAAACTAGACAATGCAGGTAAGATTTTTCCAGCGGTTTCGAAAGATGATCGCAGCAATGTGTTCAGACTATCGTTTTACCTCAATGAAACCATCGATCCCATCATTCTAGAAGATGCCGTTAACAAAGTTTTACCAAGATTCGAACCTTTTGCAGTCCAGCTCAAGAATGGACTTTTTTGGAATTATTTCGCTTCTAATGAACGAAAAGTGATGGTTGAACCTGAACCTGCACAACTTTGTAAGTACTTTAAACCTGATCATAATCGTGGTTTCTTGTTCAAAGTTTACTATTTGGACAATAAAATCACTCTTGAAACATTTCATGCCATCACCGATGGCTCAGGAGCACTTCATTTTTTAAAGTCGATTGTCTATCATTACTTTAAGCTTCGTGGTGTGAAAATTGACCATGAGGGAAAAATTCTTTCTGAAAAACCTTTGTCTAAAAAAGAAAGCGAAGATAATTTCGTCACCAACTATGACAAAGAGAAACGTCGTAATTTGAAAGAGGAAAAAGCGTATCATCTTGAAGGTGAACGTTTCAATCATCACTGGGTTCTTTTCGTCAAAGCGAAAGTTCAATCCAAGGATCTCATTCAACTGGTTAAAACCAAATATCAATGTACCATCACACAATACATAACTGCGGTACTTGCATACAGTATTTTTAAAGAGACAGTTGATTTTGTTGGAAAGAAAAAACCACTCAAGATCTTTGTTCCTGTCAATTTAAGACCTTATTTCGACTCTGTCACTTTAAGAAATTTCTCACTCTACATCAAAGCAACCTATGATAGTGAACGCACCGACTGGACTTTTGAAAGTATGCTTGAACTCACCAAAGCTCAGTATAAGGATCAACTTGATAAAGACAAGTTGCAATCACGCATCAGTTCATTGGTTGGATTCGAAAAAAATGTCTTTTTACGTGTAATGCCTCTGTTTTTAAAAACCATTGCATTCAAGATTGGATATAAGATATTAGGTGAAAGCATCTCTTCAACCTCGATTTCTAACCTTGGACTTGTTGATCTTCCTTCCGGATTTAAAGGATTGGTCACAGATATCGACTTTGTCAATGCTGGTTATGGTTTAGCCATGACACTGATTTCACTAGAAAATCATACCAATATCATACTCTCTACACCACTCAAGGACTTATCCATCATCAATCATGTCATTTCCATGTTGGTTAAAGATGGTCTTGATCTCACACTCGATACCAATTACAAGGAGGGTTACGATGAAATACTGTAAAACCTGCCATGTACATTACAATACACCGATCGATCACTGCATTCTATGCAATGGTGAACTTGAATCGGAATCGACTGAAACACTATCCTATAAGTTCACAGAAATGCAAAAAAAGCCTGCATCAAGACTATTCATCCGCATCTTTTACTTCTTAAACATTGTTTCTGTCATTGTCTCTTTGTATCTGGATTACGCTGACGGATTACCCCTCGAATGGTCTTTGATTGTCTCGATCACCAACCTCTATGCGATTGCAATGTTCATGACACTCACCGTTCCCACCATTTGGACATCTAAACTTACAAAATCCATCATATTAACGGTTTTATCCATCATCTTGATTGGATTATCCATCAGGGATTATGCTTGGGCGATTGACATCGTCTTACCATTTGCTGTTTTATCGAACATCTTGATCATCACCATTTTGATTCTTGCCAATAAGAAGAAATGGTTTGACTACTTTTCGAGTTTGATTGTGATTACCATCATCGGCTTGATTCCAGGTTTATTGAATTTATTCAGAGTGACAACACTCCAGTGGCCGAGTTTAATCTGCTTTGCCTATTCTGCCTTCACTTTATTTGGAATCTTCATCTTGCCTTCAAAATCCAGTCGAGAAGAGTTTAAAAGACGTTTTCACATCTAAGGTGCACTCTTGCACCTTTTTTAATGAAAAAACGCAATCACGGTTGCGTTTTCATTTGTTTAATGATGTAATTGAAAATTTCTTTTCGTGTGATGATACCAATGAATGCCCCAAAATCATCAAGAACAGGCACAAAATTTTGTTTGGTTGCCACATCGATGATGTCTTCCATGTTGGTGTGAATGGGTACAGAAATGTTATCTTTGTTTCGAGGAACATGAGAGACTGGAATATTTTCTGTCTTATCAAAACTGAGCTGACGATCCTTGATGTACCACAAGAGGTCACCTTCGGATAATGTCCCTACATAATCTCCGTTGCGATTGAGTATCGGAATGGAGTTGTACCGGTAAATCTGCATTTTTTCTAATGCCTGACGGATGGTGTAGTCACTGAAAATATAGGCTACCTTTTCCTTTGGAGTGAGACAAAATAAAACGTTCATTGTTTTCCCCTTTGAAAATTCATGATCAGGACAGCATGTCCTTTAAGTGAAATACGATGAAACGAAAAACATCAAACCTTACAATCTCCATGTGGAGCAAACACGAACTGGTCATCATCAATCAATTGACCACGGGTGTAGCATCATGACAAACTGCCATTCGTCATACGGATGCCAAGTACTGTTTAGTTCATTTCTATTCATGTGAATTTCTACACTTTCATTATAACATAGTTATAAAAGAAACAAACAATATCCACTGTAAAATAAAAGCGCATTTCCGATTGAATGGGAAATGCGCTTGAATGTTATGGTCTTTTGGGATGCTTTTTCAAGAGAACAAACATGAATGCGATAAATAGCACAATCAGAAGTCCTAAAGTAATGAAGGCTTGAGCAATACCGTTCGGTGCAAAACCTGCAAGTAGCAAGATTGGGAAACCAAAGAGAATGGCTGTGGTTGTTCCTGTAACAATATCTGTTGCTGCAGGTGTTTTATAGTATGGGTCAACTTCTCTGAGTAATGCAATACCTGTCGACGCTGTGCCGGTAAGCATACCATACATGACAGAAAAGCCCTCTAATTCATATTGGTGATAAACTCGTTTTGCAATGATTCTGACATACGCCATGGTTATGAAACCACCGACGGTCGAGATGATCAAGAATGCGATCCAGATATTATTGTTCCAAATATCAACAACATTGATGGATGTGATGGAAGCAATCACCATGAAATCAAAGACGACACCTGCAATGCGGTTGAGCATGTAGTTGTTTGGATACTGTCTGGTCATTAGACCAGTTTTACGGAGAAAGATAAAGAGTTTCTTGGCAAGTAATGCAAAGACGATACCAAAGATGAAGTTAAATCCCCAAATGAGTGAGTTGACGAGTCGGTAGATTCCTGCATTGAGTGATGCAAGTGATGATAAACCAATCATGGAAAGCAAGGTAACACCATAAACCGTCATAATCAATGCAATTTGAACCGTGAGCTTATCCATGGACTCAGCAACAGGGATTTCATCTGGAGCTTCGACTTCTTGAACGGATGTCAACTGATTGACTCTTTCTTCACCAGTTACTTTTTGATGATAGACTTTATTGAGGTAAATGACGCCACCGATGGTTGCCCAGATGAATCCCATCGATGCCATCGCAAGTCCATACGACTGTGCACCTGGTAGACCGGTAAGTACACCTTCAACGGTGGTGAAGTTTTCATAGACTATACCAAAGTTGTTGGCCTGTCCTGGTCCTTGGCCATAACCAAAAGGTAACAAGATACCCGATGCAAGACCTGGACCGGATTGGAAAATGGGGAGCACTGTAAAAGCAAGAATCGCGGTAATCGATATCCCGATGATGCCTTGGAGTAAATAAGCGCCCACAATGACGATACCATTATAATAACTGTGTGCACGATTTGTCTTGATCAGTAATTTTTCATTCACCTTCAAACCCATGGCGATAAATCCAATGGCAAGAGTATGATACGTAATCATGTTTAAGAACATGTTGAACTTACCAATTTCCGCTTCTTCCATGAACCATGAATAACCCGTTAAGGGACGGACCACTGCTTCTTTGATGATCAAGCCGATTAAGCCTGCAATGACTGCAGTAGGTAATAATGATTTTCGAAACAATGCGATTTTTCTTCTCAAAATATTGCCAATCAAAAGTAGGACACAAAGAATCAAAAAATAAACAATAGAACTCCACGTTGCAAAAGACTCATAGTTTTGAATCATGACTGATCTCCTTCAGTGTAATGGATGGTGATAAGGCCGATAAAAAAAGAATAGGGTCATATTCATTTGATACTCAAATTATACCAAAGAAATTCACATTTGTGCGTAAAAAAAAGGGAAGATGAGTATATCTCCCCACATTATGCGTTAAATTTTTAGATAGGGTAAGTCAAATGCTGTACAAACACCCTTACATGTGCAATGACCATGATAAACGTTCACTCCAAGTTTTAGAGCATTCGAGCGATTGATGGCAATATCTAAACCATAATCAGCAATCATGAGTCCATATTTGAGTGTTGCATTATTCAATGCGATCGTTGATGATCTTGGGACTGCACCCGGCATGTTAGCTACAGAATAATGAATCACACCATCAACAACATACGTTGGATTGTCATGATAAGTTGCCTTAGCGACTTCTGTAGATCCCCCTTGGTCGATGGCGACATCGACAATCACAGATCCTGGTCTCATCTCTTTATAATAAGCACGCTTAATCAGTTTGGGTGCTTTTGCGCCTGTTAAAAGAACAGCGCTGATGACCAAGTCTGATTGCTTCACACAACGTTCAATATTATCTGAACTGGAATAGAGTGTAGTGATTCGATTGCCATAAATATCATCAAGATAGGTTAACTTCTTTAAGTTGATGTCAAGAATGGTGACATTGGCGCCCATACCAACAAGCATCTTCAAAGCATTTTCTCCGACAACTCCAGCACCAATGATGGAAACATTGGCTCGATCGACTCCCGGTACACCGGAAATGAGAACACCGCTACCTCCAAAAGGTTTTTCCAAGTATTTGGAACCCTCAATGGCTGATAAACGTCCTGCAACTTCACTCATCGGTTTTAAGCATGGCAATGAGCCATCTTCAAGTTCGATGGTTTCATACGCAACTGCTTGTGTTTTGGATTCAATCAAGGCATGAGTCAACGCTTCATTGGCTGCCAAATGAAGATACGTGTACAGTAAGAGACCTTCTCTTAAAAAAGGAAACTCTGATTCTAGAGGCTCTTTGACCTTGACAATCATGTCTGAATTTTTCCAGACTTCAACTGCAGTTTGGCGAATGCTAGCCCCTGCTACCACATAATCTTCATCTGTAAATCCAGATCCTAATCCCGCACTGGTTTCAACTAAAACCTGATGGCCGTGATGCACATACTCTTTGACACTGCTTGGAGTCAAGCCGACGCGATATTCGTTATGCTTGACTTCTCTGACCGTTCCGATAATCATGTTTTTCTCCTTCAAAGTAATCGTGTTTGGATACCTTTATTATAACACAAAAGGGTTTCGGTGAGAAACCCTTTTACGCATTAATATGATGTTTGTTATAGAGTTCTAAGATCACTTGTTTCATCTTTTTCTTATTTTTGAGTATCTCATGAATCTGAGATAATCCTTCTTGATTCTTTTTGGTTTTCAACCATAATTTCAAATAGCCAGAAGGTCCGTATTTTTCATAGATATGCTGATACGCTCGTTCAAAATGGGCTTCAAAATCGAGTTCCGGATAGTGTTTTATTCCAAATTGTACAGTTCTTGTCATGACGATTTCTGGAGAGATATCACGATCAGCTTCAGCAATGATTTTTCCGTAAATTGATCTCGGTTCGTCTTTGCGGGATGCCCTGTGATCTTCAACTGCTTCTTTCATGATGATTCGCTCGGATTCTGAGAAATAGGTAGGTAAAATGGGATCATCAAAAAGGAACTGTCCTCCAGTGATATGATGATTTTCTCTACCAAACTGCATTCCTATATCATGAAAACAGGCAATCACGTAAACCATATCTGAATTGACATCATAATCTTTTGCAATCTCTAATGCATTCGATATGACGGTTTCGACATGATCCATCTGATGTGCCTGATCAAAGTGACGATAGATAGGAATCACTTTTTGATAAAGATATTGAAGCAATGCTTTTTCCATGGAGTCCTCAAATGTTGATTTTTGCTTTACGAGATAAACTGAGAAAGATTTTTTTATCGGATTTGTATGTCAGACGAGAAAGCACTTCGGATGCATCGACCCACTCTGCGACTGCAATTTCAGTTTCCTGATGATTTAAATCATCGGATTCAGCACGCGCTAGAAAATAGATAACATCTTTTAAAACCCCTTGTTTGGGAGAGTAAGTTGTTTTTTCCTTGTAATTGGGGAAAAGTTTCACATCCAAACCGGTTTCTTCTTTGACTTCACGAATGGCTGTCATGTGTTCGCTTTCGTCCGCTTCCACATGACCTTTGGGGAATCCAAAATGAAGTCCATATTTTTGTTGCACTAAAACAAATTGGTATTTATCCTGAACTTTTCTAAAGATGACTGCACCACATGATTTTTCTTTGGTCATTCGTTCACCTTCTTACTCTTGTTTACAACAAGTATATCATATTGATTTCAATTGTTTAAGAGTTTTGTACTTTTTTTTCACATGATATTGACGGATGCTGTCATTGATAAAACCGCTTTCATCATGTATAATGAGAGTGATAGCGGCGATTTGTGGCTACAGAAGGAGGATCTTATGAAAATCTTGTTTTGCAGCTCTGAAGCATTTCCTTTCAGCAAAACAGGTGGTCTGGCTGATATGGCATTGTTTTTACCGAAATCACTCATTCAAATTGGACATGATGTCAGAATCATTACCCCCTACTATTCAGGTATTGCAAAGCACCATAAAGACATGCGTTTCCTAGGTTCTTCATCAATTCGCATGGGTGGTTTGGATACGATCGTCAATTATTTTGAGTTGATACATCAGGGTATTCCTTATATTTTTGTTCAAAATATGCACTATTTCGAACGTGATCAACTCTATGGATATAACGATGATGCCGAACGATTTACCTGTTTCTCTTATGCGATCCTGGAAGGGCTCAAAGTCTTCAACTTCTATCCGAACATCCTACATTTAAATGATTGGCAAACCGGGATGGTTCCTTACTTGCTTGATGAACATTATCGTCACTTAAATGATCATTATTATTCAATCCATACACTCCTTACCATTCACAACCTTGAGTATCAAGGCACATTTGACAGTTATGTCTCCCGATTCTTTAATACCAATTTCAATTATACGTACATTCATTTTGATCGAGTCAATTTCTTAAAGGCTGGCATTGAGCGTGCAACCAAAATCAACACAGTAAGCCCAACCTATCGAAATGAAGTGCTTACCAATGAATTCGGATTTACATTGGATGGCGCATTAGAACGACGAAAAGATGATTTTTGTGGTATTTTGAATGGCATCGATTCAGATGTATTCAATCCGAAAACCGATCATTTCATCACTCAACCCTTTGATTATGTCGACGCGGTCAAAGGTAAACAGAAAAATAAGGAAGCGATTCTGCATCACTTTGATTTGGATGTCGACTTAAAAGCACCACTGGTTGTCTATATTGGACGACTTGCAACACAAAAAGGAATCAACTTGATGACACGTTCCCTCGAGGAAGTCATCGAATACAGTGATGCACGATTTATCCTCATGGGTTCTGGCAATGATTCATATCAGGACTTCTTCCGTTATCTTTCCTACAAGTATCCACGTAAAGTCGGAAACTATATCGGATTCAATGAAGAGATTGCGCATAAACTCTATGCTTCTTCCGATTTGTTTCTGATGCCTTCTAGATTTGAGCCTTGTGGATTGGGACAAATGATCGCCATGCGTTATGGCTCTCTGCCTGTGGTTCGAGAAACAGGTGGTCTTAAGGATACGGTCATGCCTTACAATCAATACACGGGCGAAGGAACAGGATTCAGTTTTGCAAATTATGATGCTTATGAATTCAAGGAAAAACTATTTGAAGGCATCCATTTGTACCGTAATCAACCCAAAGTTTGGAACAAGCTTATGAAATCAGCAATGAAACAAGATTTTAGCCTTGAAAAAATGGCTTTAGAATACGAAAAACTATACCAAATCATACTAGGAGTATAACCATGGAAACTTTAGCACTCATCTTAGCCGGCGGTAAAGGTACACGATTGGACATTTTGTCTCAAAGACGCAGCAAACCTGCAATGCCTTTTGCAGGTAAATTCAGAATCATCGATTTCACATTATCGAACTGTACTCAATCCGGTATTTATGACATTGGTATTCTGACACAATATCTACCCCTATCCCTGAATGAACACATCGGTTCAGGGAAACCTTGGGATTTGGACAGACGTGATTCTGGTGTGACTCTACTCCAACCTCACAATTACTGGTATCTGGGAACTGCTGACGCTGTCTTAAAAAACTTGGAATTCATTCAAAGAAGAGATCCCAAGTATGTCTTGATTTTATCAGGCGACCATATTTACAAGATGGATTATCGAAAGATGATTGAACTTCACAAAGAAAAAAATGCTGCACTCACGATTGCAACCCAACCTGTTCCACTCTCTGAAGTTTCAAGATTTGGCATCATGTCCATTAATGCTGACGGTGAAATCATTGAATTCGAAGAAAAACCCAAGAAATCAAAATCCAATCT
This sequence comes from Acholeplasmataceae bacterium, assembly GCA_024709245.1. Classification (GTDB taxonomy): domain Bacteria; phylum Bacillota_I; class Bacilli_A; order Acholeplasmatales; family Acholeplasmataceae; genus Peloplasma. Next base: position 14,587 of record JANJXB010000076.1, read on the forward strand.
GGCTTCCATGGGAATTTACTTGTTTAATTTCGACTTGCTGAAAAAAGTATTACTCGATGTCAAACAAGATGATCTTGATTTCGGTAAACACATCATCCCACATCTCATTCAAACCACTGAAAAAGAAGTCTATGCATATCAGTTTTCCGATTATTGGATGGACGTTGGTACATATGATTCTTATCTCGATACCAACTTGGCCATGACGAATGACTTTACAGAACTGGATCTCTACGATCCAACTTGGAAAGTCTATACGAAGAGTGAGGATTTACCCCCTGTTAAGGTGGGCAGTGACGCAAGAATTCAAAATTCATTGGTTTCCAATGGTTGTGTCATTGAAGGCACAGTCATCAATTCTGTATTGTCTCCAGGTGTTCGTGTGGGTAAGGGATCCGTCATCAAAGATTCAGTCATCCTCAATAACGTCATCATCAGTACGGATGTCACCATTCAAAGAAGTATTTTAGATAAGAAAGTCACGGTTGGAAGAAATGCTTACATTGGCTATGGCAATGATTTCACACCCAACAAGCAAAAACCTGAACTGCTCTCTACTGGAATTACGGTTGTTGAGAAGGGCGCAATCATTCCTTCGAATACCAACATCGGCAGAAACTGCAGAGTATTCAAGACGCACAAGTTTGTCTCAAAAGACATCCCAAGCGGATCAACACTCGAATAAGGATTGAATTAAAAAAAGGCCTCATGGCCTTTTTATGTTCTTTGGAGGACTGTTTTGAGTTTAGGTGGGAATAATTTCATGATGAGTGTCGTGATACCCATCATCAGACTTGCTACAAGAGAGAAACCAACGATGTAGATGATATCAAAGATGAAAGGTGAAACAAGCGGTTGAAATAGGGAGAGGATAGGGATACCATTCTCAAATCGTGGATTGATGAAAAACATGTTGAATGTGCCTTCATGAATCCATGTATTGTGTATCGTATTCAACAATAAGGCAATCAAAACAAGTACTGAAAAGACTGAAATGGCTTGAAACATCGATTTGAAACTGTGTTTGACTTGAGTAGAAAGCAGTGCAATTCCAAGTGCAGCCATTCCCCCATGATGCACCATCGTTTGAATGTTAATGCCAACGGTAGAAATGAATACTGTTTCTGGGTAAAGCATGACAGCAAGTCCTGCAAATAAACCAAATGTCGAAAGGAATGCTAAGAGACTGTTTCTCAACCATTCCTTTTTTGTCAGTCCAGCAATGAGTGCGACATACATCGGTGTTGAACAAAACTGAAATGGGAAAGCATACCACTGATAAGCACCTTGTGCCTGATAGGTGAATATGATTTGCTTATAAGCTTCAAAGATCAACAAAACAATGGAAAAGACAATCAGAAGTTTGTTGACATTCTGCTTGTTCATACGTCTCATCCGATTGATGAAGATGATGGTTAAAACAATAAACAAAGCAAGCGATAAATAGTGAAACCAACCTTTAGCAAATGACTGATAAGGTTCTGGTTCGCGCATGGACGTGTTTAAAAAATCGAGTATAGTTTGAAGGATTGAATGCATGATGTCCCCCCCTTGTTGATGTGATGACGTCTATGATTATAGCACGCTTATCATGCAACAGGTATCACTTTTTATGCATCTTATCGCTTCATAAAGTGATTTTTAAAGATGAAAACGTATTCCATCAAACCTACATGAAATCATAGGGTGATAAATCATCCAATGCATCTTTAGCTTCATGCAGTGGCAAGTCATGATTCAAACGTTT
>JANJXB010000003.1 GCA_024709245.1 Acholeplasmataceae bacterium
TACATTGCCAATGAAAACCTCTACAATCACATGAGACTGAGAAAAACAGAAAGTATCTTATTGTTGGTGATTAGAATCATCTACCAGCGGAAGAAGGATTTAATCACTTTGGATGAAAATGTCGAAATCTTCTTAAACGAAATCCATGCAGAATTAACAAGAATCGGATATCTCGATCATAAGCGTATCACCAAAGATAAATTAAAACCAGCCTTAAGTTTTTTAAGAAACTATAACATCATCGATTATATCGATAAAGGTTTAAGAGACGATGCCAGAATTAAAATCTATCCGACCATACTCTATGTGACGAATCTTGATTCTATCAAGGAAGTCGTGAATAAATTGGAAAGTTACATGGAAGGAGGTTCTGAAGACAATGAAGAAGCTGACGAAGATTAAGTTGGTAAATTGGCATTTGTTTTCAAACCAAACCATTGATATTAAGGATAATGCCTTGATTTCAGGTGAAAACGGATCGGGTAAATCGACACTACTTGATGCCATGCAGTTCTTATTTGTAGGTGGAAGAAGCGGTGCTAAATTCAACATTGCAGCTACCGATGATGCAAAACGTACACTTGAAGGATACATCCGAGGTAGAATCGGTGCTGAAAACAAAGAATATTTGCGTAATGGGGACGTCATTACCCACTTAGCATTAGAATTTTTTGATGAACAGACCAAAAAGTTTTCTGTGATTGGCTGTATTTTGGATCTTCCAAAACAAGCTACTTTAAAAGAACGATTCTATTTGCTTGATAATGTATCCATTCATGATGGCTTGTTTTTAGAAAAAAAATATCCAAGAGATTTCAAGAGTATGAAAGCTTATTTGAAATCAATCGATGTCGAATTTTCTCCCTTTGAGTCACAGAAAAAATACCGAGATGCTTTAGCTCGTTTCTTTGGCATGGATGCAACAAAATATGCAAAAATTTTGCCAAAGGCACTTGCATTCCGCTCGATTGACCTTCAAGCCTTTGTTTTTGAGTTCTTACTGGATGATGATCCTATTGATATCCAATCCTTAAAAAACAATGTCGCTCAACTGAAAAAAGTCGAAGCGCAGATCAAGCGAGATAAAGAAAAACTAGAAAAACTCGATAGCATCAATCGTGTTGGTGAAGATATCACGCTATCAAAGGAACAAAAAGATATCAATACGATTGTTGACCAACTCAACTGGATTGAAAAAAGAGAAGCATTCATCAAGGAAAACCAGGACAAGCTCGTTCAAATTGAGAAAAGATTGGAATACTTAAGAGATGCTAAACGACAAGTTGATGATCAACTAGAAGATCTTGACCAATCCATCATCAACCTCGAACGTTCGAAAAATGATTCCGACTTAAGTAGAACACTTACACAATATCAAGATGCGTTGAAGAAAAAAGCGACTGAATATGAAACACAGAAAGAAATGCTTTCGCTTTTTAAAGAAACCATCCAAAAGGAATTTCAAACCATCAAAGAGTTGATTATGCTTCTACCGAACCAAGCAATGCGCTCTTTTGTGAGTTATTACCAGACCAATGAAGAGTCACTATCTTCTGTAGAGTTGGGTCGTGAACTGGCGTCACTTTCAACTGAAGTATTGGCTTATCAGCAAGCCTATCACACAGAAAAAGATAAACTTGAGGGTGAAAAAAGAGATTTATCTGAACAAATCAGACAAAGTCAAAATCGAATCAATGGGTTGAAGCGTCATGTGAAGACCTATCCATTTTATGTTGAAAATCTGATTAAGAGTTTAAATGAGGAATTGTCCGCTCATTATCAGAAAGACATCAAAGTCAGACCTGTTTGTGAGCTGATTGAAGTCACAGATGAACGTTGGAGAAATGCACTTGAAGGCTATCTATCCTCACAACGTTTTGATATCATCGTCGATCCATCCTATTTTTCGGATGCCTTAGATATTTATGATCGAATTAAATTCGAACAAAAGATTTACGGTGTGGGACTTGTGAACACACAAAAGATTCAAACGTATGATCAGGTCACACCAGGAACACTTGCTGAAAAAGTATCATCGGATCATTTGTATGCGAGATACTACGTGAATATGATTCTCAACAATACCTATTGTGTAGAAAATGTAAGAGATTTAAAGAACTATAACCGTTCAATAACTCCGACTTGCATGACCTACTCCAATCACACGGCTCGTCAAATCAACCCGAGAACCTATGAAGTACCTTACATTGGTTCACAGGCTACGACACTCCAACTTGACATGGAACAGAAAATCCTTGCCCAATTGGAAACGAAGATGGATAAACTCTATGACATCACGGATAAGACCGATAAGATCCTAAGACTTCTTAATCAATCCAAATCCAATCAACTCGTTCATACAGGGCAGATTCGTTATCTCGATTTGATCAAGCAAACCAGAAAAGAATATACACAGATAGAAGAACAAATCCAGTCTCTCGGTAAAGATAAGCATCTATCGAAGTTGGAAGAACAAATTGAAAAATCAAGAACTCAGCGCAAACTTCTAAGACTTGATTCTGATAAGCTTGTTGGGGATATCGCAACTCAGCGTGATGAACGTCAAAGAGTCTTAGACTATATTGATGACATGAAAGATAAACTCGATGAATTCATGGCAGCACAGCGTGAAATGGCGTTGAAACACCCAGAAAAACTGTCGTTGGCCAATACTCAGTTCTATGCACTCAAGCTCAAATACAAGCATGATCATGATGCCATCACCAATTATCTCGCACAATCCAATGTCCAAATCAACAGCCAAATCATCAAGGCAGAAGCAGACATGATCAATCAAATGAAGTTTTATATCGCCAATTATCACTTCTCTGCATCTCCCTCATTTGGTGATTTGAT
>JANJXB010000012.1 GCA_024709245.1 Acholeplasmataceae bacterium
ATCATCATCGATCACCATCAAAACGATACAGATATTCCAAATGTTTCTGTCTTCTATAAAGATCCTTCTTACGCCTCAGCATCCGAAATGATCATTGATTTTGTGAAGACATTCAATTTCAAAATCAATCCAGATACTGCAACCTATCTTTATGGGGGTATGGTCACGGATACAGGCAGATTTCTTTACTTAAATAATGCCAGCAAAACATTTGAACTTGCATCTTATATCACGAAGTTCAATCCTTCCTATCAAGATTTCTATGATTATATTTACACTGAACCACTTTCAAAAAGACAGACAAAAAATCTATTTGCCTCCTTTGAATTGACCGAAAACAATGTGGCTTATCGTAAAAATAATGCAGAATTGATTCAAAAATCAGGTCTTGAATTCCAAGCCATTTCAAGAGGTATGGTTAACCAGATGGCAGGGATTAAAGAAGTTCCCATTTGGGCAAATTTCACTGAAGATGTTGAAAATAACTTGATTGTTGGTGAATTTAGAGCCAGAGGTATTACCATTGTTGATATCGCCAAGAAATATGGTGGTGGTGGACACAATCAAGCATGTGGAGCAAGTTTGAAAGATTGGAACGAGGTCGAACTCGTGTTGAAGGATTTAGACGAAAGGGCAAAAAACAATGCAAAAAATTCTTGAGAAGATTAAACAATACGATACCATCATCATTCATGGACACAAAAGACCTGATGGTGATTGTTATGGTTCTCAGTTCGGATTGAAAGATGTGATTCAAACCTCATTTCCTAATAAGAAGGTCTATGTTGTTGGTGAACGAAGCGCATTTGTTGATTTCATCGGACAAATGGATGTGATTGAAGATACAGTGTATCAAGGTGCGTTATCGATTGTTGTTGATACGGCGGTTCAAGATCGTATCAGTGATCCTAGGTATGTTTTAGGCAAAGAAGTCATTAAGATTGATCACCACATACCAGTTGATGATTATGGTGATTATAGATGGGTGGATACAAATTTCCCATCATGTGCACAAATGATTGCTTATTTCTATGAGTCATTTAAAAACGAACTTGAAATCTCACAAACGGGTGCGATTGCGATGTATACCGGCATTGTCACAGATACCGGACGATTCAGATTTAGAGGTGTTTCAGAGTTAACCCATCAAATGGCAGGTATGCTCATCAGAAAAGGTGTTGATGTCGAATACATTGATAGCAAGCTTTCTATTGAAACACTTGAAATGATTGCTTTAAAAGGCTATGTCTATAGCAATTTTGTTACTGCAGATGGTTTTGTCTACTTAAAAATGACGAGAGATATCATCGAAAAATATAATGTCACTGATGAACAAGCAGCATCTGTTGTGGGTTTAATTGGAGGTATTGAAGGTTTCCCAGTGTGGGCACTTTTCATCGAATATCCAAATGAAATTAGAATTCGTTTGAGATCCAATGGTCCCACCATCGATAAACTCGCCAATCAATATGGTGGTGGTGGACATGCAAAAGCTGCGGGTGCAAGACTCGATTCCTGGGATGATTTAGGGAAGTTCATCACTGATGTTGAAGCTGTTGTCAAGGCGTATCGCGGAGTTTAATATGAATCAATGTGAAACCATTTTGGTTGAAACACCAAAATTATCATTAGAAGCCATTGAACAAAGTTTGACCAAGACTTACCGAAGAGACATTTTCAAACCCTTTGTTCAAGCGATTAACCAATATAACCTCGTTGAAGAAGGCGATAAGATTGCTGTAGGTATTTCAGGGGGTAAGGATAGTTTATTACTTGCAAAACTATTCCAAGCTCTGAAAAGATACAACAAGTTTCCTTTTGAAGTCATTTTCCTATCGATGGACCCAGGTTTTCGTGATGTCAACCGGGAACTCCTCATCTCAAATTGCAATTATTTAAACATCCCAGTCGTCATCAAAGATTCCAAAGTCTTTGAAACAGTGGGAAAGATTGCTAAGGAAAATCCTTGCTATATGTGTGCTCGGATGCGAAGAGGTTTTCTATATCATCAAGCGAAAGAACTTGGGTGTAATAAACTCGCTCTTGCCCATCATTTTGATGACTTCATTGAGACGACACTGCTCAACATGTTTTATAATGGGTCTTTCAAAACCATGGTTCCAAAGATTAAAGCGGAAAACTTTGATGACATCGAACTGATTCGTCCGCTCATGTTTGTTAAAGAAAAAGATATCATCCGTTTCACAAAACATAGTGGCATCCAAGCGATGAATTGTGGGTGCACAGTGGTTGCTGAAAAGACTTCATCGAAGCGTAGAGAAATCAAGCAATTAATCGAACAGCTCAAAAAAATCAATCCAAGCATTGACAACAACATCTTTAATGCATCGATGAATGTCAATTTGGAGGCTATTTTAGGATATCAAAAAGGTGAGAAGAAAGTTGATTTCAATGGAATATTTCAAGAGATGCATCAACAATCACCTGTTGAAAAAAATAAAAATCTTGAATCAAGGGAGGAAAAATGATGATTTTAGATCTCAGTTTATCACTTGAAGCATTACTCGTCAAAGTATTGTTACCCCTAGTTATTACATTCTTTGTCGCACTCTTTGTTGGATTAGAACGTCAAAATGTTGGAAAAGCAGCAGGTATTTCATCGCACATTTTGGTTGCCATGGGGAGTGCAGGAATTGCCATCATGCAACGCTTGATGTTCGAACATCAGATTTTCTTGCAATCGACTGGGATTGCGATTGACCCAGAAGGACAGCGTGTCATCGCACAAGTCATTACAGGCATTGGTTTCGTAGGTGCTGGGGTCATCATTAAAGATCAGTCTCACGTTGTTAAAGGCATCACCACAGCAGCAACCATCTGGTTTACTGCCATGATTGGACTCATTTTAGGCAGTGGATACATCATCGTAGGATCTATTTTAGGATTATTTGTTGTCGTATTCATTTTATCAAGAGATATTCATCGTGGATTCAATCCACTGAAACCTAAAGTCGATAAAAAGGCTACACCACACGAGGAGTAATATGAACTTCGATACCATTGCTGCGATATCAACGCCGTTTGGTACAGCAGGAATATCAGTGATTAGGATTACTGGTGAACAGTCTATTTCCAAATTCAATACCATCTTCAAGGGGAAAAACTTGAATCAAGTGAAAAGTCATACCATTCACTATGGCCATGTTTTAAATCAGGATGGCTCCTATCTTGATGAGGTTATGGTTGCTGTGATGAAAGCTCCCAAGACATTTACTGCAGAAGATACTGTGGAAGTATCAACACATGGGGGATTACTCATTACCCAAAAAGTTTTGGAAAGAATCTTACAGTTAGACATCAGACTCGCTGAGCCCGGTGAGTTTTCTAAGCGCGCCTATTTGAATGGTAGAATTGATTTGGTTGAAGCTGAATCCATCATGGATCTGATTCACGCGAAAAGTGAAGCAGCTCTAAAGATTGCAAATCTAGGTGTTCAAAAAGAAACATCCAAATTGATCAGAAACTTAAGAAGCAAGTTACTGACCATCATCGCTCAAATTGAAGTCAATATCGATTATCCAGAATATGATGATGCGATCGTCATGAGTAAGGAAATCATCTTACCTAGAACTCTTGATTTAATCAAAGATATCGATCAAATCTTGCAAGAGTCTCACAAAAATCAAATCATTCGAGATGGTGTGAAAACTGTCATTATCGGAAAACCCAATGTAGGTAAGAGTAGTTTGCTCAACGCACTTCTCAATGAAGAAAAAGCGATTGTCACTGATATTGCTGGAACCACGAGAGATACCATCGAAGCTTACATCAACATCAGCGGATTAACTTTGAAACTGATGGATACTGCAGGGATCAGAGAGACCGAAGACTTCGTTGAAAAAATAGGTGTTGATCGCTCCATGAAGGCACTCTCAGAAGCCGAACTTGTTTTACTGGTCTTAGACCAAAGCGCTCACTTGTCTAAAGAAGACAAACTTCTCTTAGAAGCTACAAAAGATAAAAAACGAATCATCATTCTGAATAAATCTGATCTACCTAAAGCACTTAAGATGGAGGAAGTTATTGAGATTTCAACCCTCACGAAACACGGGTTAAAGGATCTTGAATCGGCCATTTTAAAACTGCTATCCTTAGAAGATATCAGCCATAGAGATTTCAATTATCTATCCAATGCGAGACAAATTCAAAAAGTTCATGAAGCCAAAGCATCTTTAGAAAACGTATTAAGATCGATTGATCTGGATATGCCTGTGGATGTGTATGCGATTGATCTCACACAGGCATGGGAATCCTTAGGCGAAATATTGGGTGAGAATAATCCTGGGGATCTTCTAACTGAATTATTTTCTAAATTCTGTCTGGGTAAATAACACGGAAAAATGCATGCGTTATCATGCATCTATGCTATAATAAATAAAGAAAGAAAAGGAGGGCAATCCCATGGCTTATGTAGCACTTTACCGCGCATATCGACCCAAATCATTTGAAGAAGTTTCTGGCCAAAAAGTCATCATCAAAACGCTTCAAAATGCGCTTCTTCATGATAAGATCGCCCATGCCTATCTTTTCTCAGGTCCAAGAGGAACTGGTAAAACTTCGATTGCAAAAATATTCGCAAAAGCCGTCAACTGTGAACATCAACCCAATAGTGATCCTTGTAATGAATGTGCCATCTGTAAAGGCATCGATAAAGGTGATATCCCAGATGTGATTGAAATTGATGCCGCATCCAACAATGGTGTTGATGAAATCAGAGACCTTCGTGATAAAGTCAAGTACATGCCATCCGTTGGTAAATTCAAAGTCTATATCATCGATGAAGTGCACATGCTCACACCAGGTGCATTCAACGCACTCTTAAAAACACTTGAAGAACCACCGAAACATGTCATCTTCATTTTAGCAACCACCGAAGTTCAAAAAATTCCAGCAACGATTTTATCCCGTTGCCAACGGTTTGATTTTAAGAACATTGAAACGCACGACATTGTTGAACGTTTAAACATCATTGCTGAAAAAGAAAACATCAACATCACCAAAGAAGCCATTTATGCAGTTGCAGAAAATGCAGAAGGTGGATTAAGAGATGCGATTAGCTTACTCGATCAGGCGATTTCTTATGCGAGTGATGCCATCACAGAAGATGATGTGCATCAAGTCTCAGGATCTGTTTCTAAAAAAGCACTCACAAAACTCTTGATGGCAATTTCGAATAAAGAAATCAGTACAGCCATGGTGACACTGAGAGACTTACTTGCTGAAGGCAAGGAAATCTCAAGAATCGTCAATGATTTGATTTTAGCATTAAGAGACATTTTACTTGAGAAATCAACAAAAGTCGAACATCCAAAATATAGCGACTTACTCAGTGTCTTCTCATTTGATCGTATTTATTTCTATCTTGAAGTGCTCAATCAACTTCAACAAGACATGAAGTGGACACATCAAAAACGAGCATATGTTGAACTCGCTCTCATCAAGATGATGGAACACCCGACCTTGAAATCCATTGATTATGATGCACTCCTCATGGATTTAAAAAATCAAGTTCAAGAACTCAAAGAGAACATCAAATCAGCTCCAAGAACCATCAAAGAGGAAAAGTCTTTGAAACCTTTGGTGACTGTAAAAGATATTGAACACATTCTTAATCATTCAGATAAAGATAAGAAAGCGAAGATGCTTGCAGGTTGGGAGCACTTGAAGAATTATCCCAAAGCACATTTAAAGATGGTTGCTTACCTGTTATCTCAAGGCGAGTTAGAAGCAGTATCCGATAAAATGTTACTCGTCTACGATGATTTATCCTTATGCAGACAAATCATGGACCCCGAAGCTAAAAAATTAGTCTTAGAAATTTTCAATAACAAAACACAACTCATTGAAGATTATGTCGCAATCCAGAAATCTGATTGGCTGATCTTAAAAGAAGTTTATGTTGATCAGTGGAAAAAAGGAACAAAGAAACCCAAATTACCTTCAATCGATCTCAAATTATACCAAGACGATCGCATTGAAGATTCAAAAGAACCCGAACTCATATCGCTTGCGAAAGAGTATTTCGGAGATAAAGTAACGGTAAAGGAGTAATCATATGAATCCAAACATGTTAAACAAACTCAAAAAAATTCAGAAACAAATGATGGAAGCCCAAGAAACACTTGAACGTAAAGAATTTTTTGGTAAATCCTCAGGTGTAACCGTCGTGATGCAAGGCACCAGACAAGTCATCGATGTACAAATCAATCCTGAACTTTTAGAAGAAGTTGAAATGCTTCAAGACTCGATTTTACTCGCAGTCAATGATGCACTGAAACAAATCGATAAAGAGCAGGAAGCAACCATGGGACAATTCTCAGGTGGCATGGGCGGGTTCGGATTCTAATGTACCCCTCGATTTTGAAGAAAATCATCGAGGACTTCCAAAAACTGCCAGGCATTGGTGAGAAAACAGCTGAAAGGCTTGCACTTCATCTGATTTCCCACATGGAATCCGATGATATCCTCTCCTTTTCAGATCATTTAAGACGCGTTAAAGACGAAATTAAAACATGTCCTATCTGTCATATGATTACAGATCAAGACCTATGCGACATTTGCCAAGATAAAGATCGTGATCGTGACACACTGATGGTAGTTGCAGATCCGAAAGATGTCTTTGTGATGGAACGCATGAAAACCTATCACGGGTTATATCATGTCTTAGGGGGTCTCATCGATTTCTCTAGAGGAAAGACAGATAAGGATTTATCCATTGACGCACTTTCAATCAGATTGAAGAACGTTAAGGAAATGATTATAGCAACCAGTGGCACGGTTGAAGGTGAAATGACAGCAAAGTACTTGAAACAACTCTTCGATCAAAGCGAACTGAAAGTGACGAGACTGGCATACGGTCTTCCAGTCGGAGCAGATTTGAAGTATGCAGATGAATTGACGTTAAGCAAAGCCGTCGAAAATCGGCAAAAGTATTAGGAGGACACAATCATGTGGAACTTTATTCAAGGATTGTTTGATAACTTGCTTGGGAACCTATTTGACAGGTTCAATCAGTTTTTGATTGACACATTAAAGATTGACGAGACACTCCTCGGACTGTATGACCAGTTCGTCGTTCCACTCCCTGAGTGGATTAAGATTCTCGGAATCATCTTCACTGGCATTGTATTGGTGCTTGGCACCATCAGTTTTGTCAAGAAGATGCTCAAACTCTTCATTGTGATTGCTGTCATCCTTGCAATCGTCGTTCTTGCCACCCAAATGAATGGTTAACCCTTGCAAAAACAAAATGATTAGTATACAATATATACGGTTTTAAGGAGGCAGAAATGAGCGATAAATTGAAATCATTGGCAATGCTGGAAGTGGCGGAAGTTCTTTTAAAAGAAAGTCCAAAACCGATGACGATTCAACAGATCATCCAGAGCGTTGCTGAAATCAAGACTATTTCACTTGATGACATTGACAAACTCACACAACTCTATATGGATATTACAACAAGCGCGAAGTTTGTTTATTGTGGTGATGATCAATGGGATTTGAAGGAAAGAAATCTTGAACTGTGGGACAAAGATGGTTTTGCATTTGTTCATGCAGATGAAGTTGAAGAAGACGTCGAAGAAGATTTAGATTTCACTGAATTTGTTCTTGAGGACGAAGAAGAAGTTGAAGTCGAAGTTGATGACGAAGAAGTCGAAGAAGTCGACGAAGAAATCAAAGAAGAAAAGGCCTATATCGACATTGATCTGCCGATCAAGTCCACGGATGAAGAAGATGTTGATGATCCAGAAATCGAATTCGATGATGAATACGATGAAGATGATTACAACGAAATCATGGACGATTACGAGGACATGTACGACGAATAAGTCAAAGGATACGGAGCTTAGAGGGTGTATCTCAACCATATACCCTTTTTTCATCCATGAGAAAGGAATCTAGACAATGGTTAATTTTGTTGAATGGTTAGGGTATGCAGCATCACTGATCGTGCTCGTTTCACTCTTGATGAGTTCCGTGAAAAGACTCAGATGGATCAATTTGGCGGGTTCTTTAGCATTTGCAGTGTACGGCTTTTTAGTTGGAGCTTTACCGGTAGGTTTCATGAATACAGGTATTGTTTTGATCAACGTATACTTTTTATTTCAGATGTATACCAAAAAAGACTATTTCACGTTACTGCCAACCAGTGATGTCACCTATTTCAATCATTTCATTGAAAGTTTTAAAAATGATATCAAGCAATTCATGTGGCTGGACGAAAATGTCAGTGATCAATCCTACATGAAATTATTCATCTTAAGAAACACAGTACCCGCAGGTGTTGTTGTCTGTAAAACGAAAGATCAAGGAACACTTGAGATCTTAATCGATTATGTAACCCCCACCTATCGTGATTTCAAGATGGGTCAATTTCTCTATCGTGATCAAAAATCCTATTTCACGAATTTAGGGTATGAAAGACTCATCTCTAAACCCGGAACAGAAAAACATGAAGCCTATTTGAAACGGATGGGGTTTGTCTTAGAACAATTAAAACAAGAATCTTATTACGTGAAGACACTTTAAGGAATCATTAAAATCACAAATTGATGGTTGCCTTTCTGACTTCTTTTGATATAATAGATAAGGGCACACCAAAGAGTCTCCTAGACATAGGGGACTCTTTTATTTTAAAAAATCGGGAGGATTAAACACATGGCCAAGTATATTTTCGTCACAGGTGGAGTCGTATCAAGTCTCGGCAAAGGTATTACCGCTTCTGCCATCGGACAACTCTTAAAAAGTAGAGGACTGAAAGTCTTCATGCAGAAATTTGATCCCTATATCAATGTGGATCCAGGTACCATGAGCCCCTATCAGCATGGGGAAGTTTTTGTCACCCAAGATGGTGCAGAAACCGACTTAGATCTTGGACACTATGAACGATTCATCGACGAAAATCTAAACAGACATTCCTCCATCACGACAGGGAAAATTTATCAAACGGTTTTGAAACGTGAACGTAGGGGTGACTACTTAGGTGCCACCGTTCAAGTCATCCCCCACATTACCGATCAAATCAAAAAGAAGCTCGTTGACGTTGCCAAACACACCAATCCCGATGTTGTCATCACCGAAATAGGGGGAACAGTCGGTGACATCGAATCTCTTCCCTTTTTAGAAGCCATCCGTCAGGCCAGACGCGACTTCGGATTTCAAAATACGTTATACATCCATAATACTTTAGTCCCCTATCTAAAAGCAGCCAATGAAATCAAAACGAAACCGACTCAGCACTCGGTTAAAGAACTGATGAGCATGGGGATTCATCCAGACATTATCATGCTTCGTAGTGAGATGCCCATCTCACAAGAGCATAAGGAAAAAATCGCTCTGTTCTGCGATGTTGACGCAGATGCAGTCTTTGAATCTGTTGATGTTGATGTCCTCTATGAAGTGATTGTGAATCTCCATAAACAAAGAATTGACGATAAGATTTTAAAGCATTTTGGATATGAAAAGCCAGAAGCGGATGTCACTCCTTGGGTTGATTTGGTTTACCGAATCAAGCATTTAAGCCAAGACATCACAGTCGGTCTTGTGGGTAAATATGTACAACTGCATGATGCGTATCTTTCTGTATCCGAAGCTTTAAAACATGCAGGCTATTTTCATAACCGAAAGATCATCATCAAATGGATTAATGCAGAAGATGTTGATCACGATAATGTTTCTCTTTATTTACATGACGTTGATGGTATTTTAGTTCCAGGTGGTTTTGGTAAACGTGCAACTGAAGGTAAACTCGCAGCCATCACTTATGCTAGAACAAGAAACATTCCATTCTTTGGTTTATGTTATGGGATGCAACTTGCAGTAATTGAATACGCACAAAATGTACTCAATTTACCAGGAGCTAGTTCAACTGAAATTGATCCTGATACACCACATCCAGTCATCAGCCTACAAAGAGGAAGACTTTCAGATGAAGATATGGGCGGGACACTCAGACTTGGTTTATACGATTGTGAAATCAAAGAAGGAACCAAAGCTCATGAAGCATATCAATCGAAACTCATCCAAGAACGTCATAGACATCGTTATGAGTTCAACAATCAATACTTAGAACATTTTGAAGAATCCAAGATGATCATCTCTGGATTCAATAGTCAATATCAATTGGTTGAAATGATCGAACTCTCAGATCACCCATGGTTTGTTGCAGTCCAGTTTCATCCAGAATTCTTATCAAGACCACTCAGACCTCACCCACTCTTTAAAGCATTCATCGGATCCATCGTGAAACTCGAGAAAAAAGACTAGAGTTGTGAACGGTTACACGCATCGTTTCATTGCTATTGAAGATGCTTTGTAATATAATAGATTTGAATTTCATTCAAGGAGGAATTATAAATGGCAGTCGTATCAGCAAAAGAGATGTTACTGAAAGCACGTAAAGAAGGTTATGGCGTTGCACAGATTAACATCAATAATTTAGAGTGGATTAAAGCAGTATTAACCACAGTAGAAGAATTGAAGTCACCTGTTATTCTTGGCGTATCTGAAGGTGCAGCTAAGTACATGGGCGGATATAAGACCGTCATGGCAATGGTTAGAGAACTTTATGCGTTTTATAACATGACAGTTCCTGTTGCAGTCCATTTGGATCACGGTACTTATGAAGGCGCATATAAGGCACTCAATGCGGGATTTACATCCATTATGTTTGATGGTTCACATTATCCATTTGAAGAAAACCTAGCAAAGACCATTGAAATCGTTGCAGCATGCCACGCTAAAGGTGTATCCGTAGAAGCTGAAGTTGGTTCTATTGGTGGTGAGGAAGATGGTGTCATCGGTATGGGCGAAGTTGCAGATCCAAAAGAATGTGCAGCCATTGCAGCAACCGGTGTTGATATGTTTGCCGCAGGTATTGGTAATATCCATGGCAAATATCCAGCCAATTGGCCAGGTTTAAGATTTGATGTCCTAGAAACAGTAGCTTCAGTAACAGGTGGAGTTCCACTTGTTTTACATGGTGGTACGGGTATCCCTGCACACATGGTTCAAAGAGCAATTTCAATGGGTGTTTCAAAGATTAACGTCAACACTGAACTTCAACTAGCATTCGCAGAAGCAACCAGAAAATACATTGAAGCAGGTAAAGATTTAGAGTCTAAAGGATTTGACCCCAGAAAATTGTTACAACCAGGCTATGAAGCCATGAAGAAAGTTGTTAAAGACAAACTTGAAATGTTTGGCTCAGTCAATAAAGCGTAATTGAGGTGAATTCCATGCGTGATGAAAAGCTTTATCACGAGTATGCTAATTGGAAAATCGAACATCATCAGCTGCTCAAAGAACTGATCGATCGTGATTCCGATTTGATCATCCGTTTTAAGCATGTCATCGATGTGACGGATCATCTTTATGACCGATTGATTGACGATACCAATTATACCGATGAAGAAGATCAAATCTTTGAAACAGGTTTTTATTACTTAGTCGATCAAATCGAGGAAATAGCAAAACTCCTTAAAAAGCCTTATAAAGATTTAGAAGAGTTAGAATCTAGAAGTAGAGAAGTGAATTTACTACTTTCTACGATTGATTTCCAAAATGAGCTCTTAACGATTGAAAATTTTGAACAAGGTGATATGGATAAACTCGTCGAATTCGAATTAGATGTCGTGAGACGTCTTGAGAATAAGGAAACCATTCCACTGGATATGTTTGAAAAGTTAGATCAGATGACGTTTAATATGTTTAAGAAGTTGAATGTCGAATATTTCCCAATTGATGATATCTTCTTGGAAATTGCTGATGAACTAGGGATACTCTAAATTATCAATTATTATAAAAAATAAGCTCTTAGACCAATCAAGTCTAGGAGCATTTTTTTATGATTGAATGATGTTTTTAGATTGATTCATGAGTGATGATGACTTTTCCAAGTGCATTGCCTGATGCATAATGTTGATAAGCTTTTTGTACATCATTCATAGTGAAAACTGAATCAATGAACGGTGTTATAAGTCCTTGATCAGCCATTTGAGCAAGAACTTCAGTATCATTTGCGTTATTTTTTGCAACTAAACTCTTGAAAGTCTTACGTGTGAATAAACCACGAATAGGTCCTTGAAGCATCGCTTGTGCGATTTGTCTGCCATCGCCACCAACGCAAACATAAATACCACCTTTTTTGAGATGCTTTTGATAATAACTGAGTTTCTGATAACCATTCACGCCAAGAATTAAATCGTATTGACTTATACAAGATAAATCACTTGCAAGATTGTAATCTAAAATAACATCAGCTTTTGACATACGAGCATGTTCGTGATTTCTCTTGCTGCAGACCGCAGTCACATGTGCACCCATGGCTTTAGCAATTTGAATCGCATAGGTCCCAACACCACCAGAAGCACCATAAATAAGTACTTGCTGACCTGATTTGAGTTTTCCAGAGTCTCTTAATGCTTGAAGTGCAGTCTGTCCTGCAAGAGGAAGGGCAGATGTTTTTTGATGAGATAAGCTTTTAGGTTTAAGCACTATATGTTTTTCTTTAAGAACAGCATAATCTGCAAACACACCTGAAGTGGATGATTCAGCAAACACCTCATCTCCAACTTTGAAGATATTGACATTTTTTCCAACGGATTCAATAATACCTGAGAAATCACCCACTGGAGTCTGGTTTTTTGGACCCTTCAGTCCATAAAACAAACGAATCATCAAGGGTTTCCCCTGGAGTAAGAGCAAGTTTGCTTTATTGATCGAGTTCGCCTTAATGGAAACCAATACCTCATCCTCTTGAGGTGTTGGTTTCTTGATTTCTAATATTTTAAGTTCATCAAATGAACCGTACTTTTCGTAAATGACAGTTTTCATGTTATTTTTCCTTTTCTACAGATGTAAACACCTGATCTAAAGTCACATTGAAAATGCGGGCGATTGCGAATGCAAGTTCTAATGTGGGTGAATACTTTCCGTTTTCAATGGCGACAATGGTTTGTCTTGAAACACCTGTCAAATTGGCGAGTTCTTGTTGTGTCATTTCGTGATGGTCAAAACGTAGACGGCGAATCTGGTTTTGGATCTCATACTTAGCCATTTTTGATACCTCGACGATAGAAGTATAATTTAGAGCACTCTTCGAAGATTGCAGCGACAAAGAATCCGATATAAACCACATTGAGCACCCAAATCAACGAAACATCAAATAACACCAGTATAGGAGCAAATAGAATTGTCACTGAAGATACAATGCCACCATTTCTAATGGATTTCAGTGAAATGAGTTTTTCCATTTCATCCACGACATCATCAATTTGTCCTTTTTCATTTTTCACAGTATATATCACTTCATAAGCGATATGAAATGCAATCAAGATGATGATCGTCATGACAATCAGAATACCGATGAAGATGAGCATGGTGCTTGCCCAAAATTTAGAATCGTTGTATTGCTCTGGATCACGTGTCAGAATGTAACCTAAATAAGAACCGATACCTAAGATGTAAATCAAAATGGTGATGAGTGATTGTTTTTCTTTATAAGCCATGGGTAGATACCTCTTTCTGTTTGATGATTATATTGTATAACATAACATACAAGATGTCAAATATATTGTACACAAAGTTTATTATATTTGTCATTGATGTGGAATCATGTGACGATGTATCTTCTCTCTTCATGAAATGAAGGAGTCGTGATATCATAGAAATCAAAGAGGTGTACGTATGAACTATCAAGAACTTGTTTCCAAACAAAGAGCATTTTATCAAACTGAAATAACAAAATCCTATGCATTTAGAAGAGATGCACTCATCAAGCTTAAAGAAGCCATCAAAGCTCATGAAACAGATATTTTGAATGCCCTTCAAATGGATTTAGGGAAATCCCATTTCGAAGGATTTCTCACGGAGATCAGTGTTGTTTTACTCGAATTAAATGATGCCATCAAGCATTTAAAGAAGTGGATGAAAGTCAAAAAGGTTGCGACGCCTCTCACACTCTTCAAAGCGAAAAGTTATCTCTATCAAGAACCCTACGGTACTGTACTCATCATGAGTCCGTGGAACTATCCTTTTCAACTCACCATCGGACCATTGATTGGAGCAATCTCTGCAGGAAACACAGCTGTCATCAAATCAAGCCCTGATTCTATTCACACATCAAAACTCTTGAAAACCATTCTTGAAGATCTATTTCCCGAAGAATATGTCAAGATTTATACAGGTGGACTAGAAGAAAGTAAAGCAGTACTTTCAGAGCATTATGATTATATCTTTTTCACAGGAAGCACGACTGTTGGAAAGATTGTCATGAGTGAAGCAGCAAAACATTTAACACCGGTCACACTTGAACTGGGTGGAAAAAGTCCAGCGATTGTTGATGACACCATGGATTTAAGCATGGTTGCTAAACGCATTGTCTATGGGAAATTCGTGAATGCTGGTCAGACGTGCATTGCTCCAGATTATCTTTTGATTCAAAAAGGATTGGAAGAAACATTCATCGTACACGCAAACGCATGGATACGCGCATTTTATGGTAGTGAACCCATGAAATCTGACGATTATCCCAAGATAGTGTCTAAAAAACACCATGCTCGATTGGTATCACTGATTCAACATGGAAAACCCGTTGTCGGTGGATCATTTACTGAGACTAAAATTGAACCAACACTTCTAACAGATGTTCATCCCGATAGCCCAATCATGCAAGAAGAGATATTTGGTCCAATTCTACCCATCTTAACGTATGATGATGTTGACCAGATGATTCATGAACTTAAAATCAAAGAAAAGCCACTTGCTTTATATTTGTTCACCAAAAACAAGAAACTCGAACAAAAAGTCTTATCACAAGTGTCATTCGGCGGAGCCACTCTTAATGATACCATCATGCACTTCGCAAATTCCAATATGCCCTTTGGTGGGGTTGGACATTCTGGAATGGGTGGTTATCATGGAAAATTCAGTTTCATGACATTCAGCCATGCAAAAGGGGTTGTCGATCGCTCAAGAATTGTCGATTTATTCTTTAGATATCCACCCTATCCAAAAAAGAGAATTCAATTGATGAAAAAAATCGTGAAGTGATGCAAATCACCTCACTTTTTGCATCTTAAAGGCATCATTTCGCAACTCAGTGAATCCTCTATTGTTTCAATATCACATGTGTATTATTATGGAAGCATCAAGGAACCCAAAGGAGGCAACCCATGAAAAAATTATTGACAATCGCTACACTCACACTCTTTACAATCGTACTCGTTTCGTGCAGTGCACTTGATCCACTTTCCACATTCATCAAGACTGCAGACTCTAATGTCAGCACCATGGAAACATTTGAAGCTGTCGAAACAGAGGATGAAACAAGCGTCAACGCTCTAACTTCACAAAGCATTTTAGAAGTATCATTAGATTTATCAACAGATCATGAAAAGGTTCAATATATCCGATCCCTTTTCCAAGAAATCAAGTTACTACATGCACATAATGTCATCGATGGAAATGATGTGAAGACATCATGGGAAGCATTAAAGTCCAATGCTGAAACATTCAAGTCACTCGAACTTGAAATGAGTGAGGAAGACAAAGACGCTATTAGAGCAGCAAGACAACTGCTCGTGAATGAACGTCAAACCATTTTAGAAACACGCGGTGTTGTTCGTGATTTATTCTTAGAATTACGGGGTAAGTATAATCTTGAAAACTTAGACTTAATCATCAGCAATCTCGAAGAAGTGAAAGCGATACTTGAACAAAGAGCTGCATACATTGAACTGTTCGGAACGACCATCAATGAAGTGAATGTGATTGTAATCTCTTATTTACCTGAATGAAAAAGTAGAATCGATAACAAAAAAGCGGAATCCTTGACGGGTTCCGCTTTGTCTTGAATAAGAAATCATTAGTTCATTACAGGTTCTTGAACTACATTACCCATATCAAAGATGCCTCTGATAAAGTCGATTTGTTCAGGTGTAGGTGTACCCATTGTATAGGTTCTTGCAGTATCGATATCTGCAATCAGCTGTTCAATCATATCAATCAATTCTGCTTGAGTGGTATTGAGATCAGCGAGAACCATTTCTGTCAATGCGAGTACGTTACTATTTTCCAAGATGCCATCGAAGACAAGATTGATGGTTGAATAAAGTAATGTTTGGAACTGAGTTGTCAAGATATTATCCAACAAAATGACGAGAGTCAACATGAGATCAACTTCGAATTCTTGTTCCCATGTGTTCAAATACATGACTCCATCCAAATCAAGTGCTGTTGCATGAGCAACTGCAAGTTCTTGGAGTGATCTGACATTAAAGACGACTTGTGCGGCATTTGCAACGATTGCAGTAAATGCTGCATCAAATTCAGTTGCTAAGACGCCACTTTGAACAGCAGCAACCTTTAGAGGAATCTTCACAAGTCTCAATACATTGGTAATGGTTGGAAGATCCATCGGTGTGAAGAATGCAGTGTTATAAGGTACGAATAAGTCAATCAGGAGTTCGATATCAATGAACATTTGTTGACTGGGTTCTGCGTATTCTTGAAGATCAAGGATACCAAAGAACAATGCAGCATCAGTTGCTAAGAATTCATCGATGAATCCTGTACCGATTTCACCAAATAAATCCATGACATCACGTAAAGGTGCATAAGCTGCAATCAGTTCATCAGCAACTAAAGTGAGTATTTCGATATCTTCTTCAGATTCCATCTGTTCTAATGCGATTGCCTTGAAGCCTTGAATGAATTTGACGTAGAGTTGTTCCATTTCAGCATCATCTAAAAGTGCATCTAAGGCATCGACTTTAGTCTGGTTTGCTGTAACGAACGCATCGACATGATTCAGTAGATAAAGTGCTAATTCAAGAACTGTATAAGGATCAGTTCTATCTTCATAATAGGTATGAGTGACATATTGTTCAGTTTCCCAATCCCAATATTCATAGGTGACTTCTTCTTGATATGTCAAAGTCTCAGTGATTTCCATGATGTTTTCTAAATCAAGTTGAGTGACTGAATCTAAATAGAGTAAGACAAGTTCAACGACTGAATGATCGATTTCACCAAGATAAGGTGCATGAGGGATGTATTGAGTCGCATTGATATCACCAAATACGGCTGATAGGGTAAACAATACTTCATACATGTTACCAAATGCTTCAGCTTCTGGAAGTGTTGTGATGAGGATGTTGAGGACTTCATCTTTGATGATGAAGACTTCATCCAGACCAAACATACCACCAGGTAATGTATCAAGTGCTGCAATCAGTTCTGGTGTTACAGAGTCATAAAGTAGAGTAGCATATTCAACAAAGTCAGCAATGGCTTGTTTGAAGAGATCATCTTCTGCAATCCATAGTGCTTTAAATTCAAGAAGCATTGGAATGCGTTCTTCGGATTCAGCAATACTATCTACAAGCCAGCCTCTTTCAAATGCATACATGTTGATCATTTGGAATGGGTTCAATACTGCTGGATAATCACTGTATAAGAAGCCTTCAACGAATGCAGTTTGACCTTGAGCCTTGGCATTGGTTAAAATATTGTGGAATAATGCAGCATATCGATAATTTTCTTCTAGATACCAATTATCATTCCATTCATAGACAATGTTTGGTGCAATCGAATATGCAATGATACTCATCAATTCATAATATTCCCCTTCTTCATAATCAAGTGCAAAGAATGCATCTAGATCTGTATAGAAAGAAGTAGAAGTGAATGATTTGAGCAGTGTATAAAGTGCTGCACCATCAACTGAGGTCTTAAATCCTTGAATTTGAAGATTGAGTTCAGCAAGTCTTTCTTCATCACGGTCGATGCCTAAATTTTCATCGATGATGATTTGATCAATCGCAGTGAGTAACAAGTTATAAATCATGACTGCAACATCATCAGCATCCATATCAAAGTCAAATGCATCGAGTTGGAGCTTGATGTCACTAAAATCTTCAACATCTCCCATACCCTCACCCATATCTTTGACTTGTGAGAACATCGAGATGGCCTGAGCTTGGTCCATACCGACTTCTACAGCGGTCTGTGAAAAGGTTTGAATCAGAGAAACAGTTCGTTGATAATCGCGATACTCCCATTCATCTTCAAAACTAGATTCTTGCATTCCTAATGTATAAGTGGGATCAATCATGACGAGTAGAGCTTGGTTGAGCAATGTCAGATCAATACTTTCAATAGAGAACGTCTTGTTTGAAGAGGGTAAAGAGATTTTATCTCCAGCTTTTGCAACAACGTAGACGGTGTAATCACCAGCACCCAGTTCGAGTGAACCGATGTTGAATGTTGTTGTGGTGACAGTAAACTGTTGAGTACCTACAAACACAATATACTCTTCTGCGCCTTCAACGGCATCCCAAGTCACAATCCCATTGCTAATCACAACATTTTCAGGTGCATCGAGCGAAATTTCGGTTTCGCCGCATGCAACGAGCACGAACACAAGCATGATGGCAATGACAAACTTCAATAATTTACTCATGTTTAAATCCTCCCTTTAATCCATTTCAACAATATAAACATTATTGATTAGTTACCTCAATTATACCCCTGTTTCATGAAATTGTAATAAAGACGCATTATCATTCATAGGTTCTGAGTACAATTGACGGTTGAATATTCAATAATTTTACAATATAAACTATTCGAGTAAAGATAAAGACAATCAAAACAAAGAATGAGCCAAAGATGAGTGCAGATGATGAGAGTGTGATGTTCTCATACTCTCCCGACCATAAGATGAGGTCGGTCAATTCAAATGAGAGCAAAGTAAATCCGATGAAAGTACCGACGAAAAGTGGAATGAATAAACCAATACTTTCGCGAATCATCAATAGAATCATTTGTCTTCTGGATAAACCCAAGATGGACATTCTCGCATCGTTTTTCCGCATTTGGACAAGTAATAACAGTGAATGATTGATGATGGATAGCACAAAGCATAAGATGATGGCTATCAAAATCACTGTCATATAAAGGGTTGCTCTTTCCATTCTAGATACATTGGATTCTACAAATTGCTGATAGTCAAGTACATAAACTAGATTCTGACTGTATGCTTCAATTAAATTAGGATACAAAAGAGATGAATCTTCAGTACCATTTACGAAGATGGATGATATACCTGTTTCAGCATAATTGGGTAAGGTATGCAAATTAGTAAATGCCAGATTAGCAATGTATTTCTCAAAGAAACCACCAATCACCATCTCAACATTTGGAAAATCAGGATGAATATAACTGATGATGGTATCACCGATATTTAAATGATAAAGCATGCGATAACGTTCAGGAAGTATGATGACAGGATAAGGTGCCAAGAGTGATGATATGGAATCATCTGAAAGTGGAAGATCAAAGTAAGTGCTCAATTTGGAAGGTTCCATCGAAACAGTCATCAACATCGAATCACCATAGTCTGTGAAGATGATGTTCTCGTAAATCAATGCAGGATCTGAATGTTCTACATCAGTCATTGATTCGATTTCAAGAAGTGTTTCATCATATCCGGTGATGAAGTTTGTGAGTACATAATCAACTTGATATTCACTTCGGTGAGATGTGAACCGGTGCTCCATGTGTGTGTTTGTGAGCACAAGTAAAAAGATAGATAGAAAAGATAGCAACAAAACCGATGTGTATTGTCTGAATGATTTTTGTTCGATGAGCATTTTCAGATGAAAAAAGAGTTCTGTTTTTGCTGGGAAGATGACGAGAAGTTTGATGAGTAAAAAAGGAAGAGTAAATGTCATCAAAACAATTGAAATCACACGAAGGATGACACCAAAATCATTCATATGAAATATGCTTGCAACGATGTAGAGTAGGATGGATAAAATGATCAAGATGATGTACATTGTGATTGAAATGGGATCTTTGTTGATATGCTCATTCACTTCACGGATGGAAGCACTTCTTTGAGTATATAGATAATAACGTAATGATGCACCCACGAAAAGGAAGAGGGATACGCCTAGCGTGAGTAAGATGGTTTGTGGCTTTAGTTCAAAGATAGAACTTGAGCCGACAAATCGCATACCAAATGAAACAATCCATTGACCGATTGCAACTGAAGCAAATGCGGAAAGCATGAAAAACAGCATGAACTCAAGCAAAATCACACCATAGGATAAAGCGGATCTGCCACCCAGCAAATCAATGATTGCAACCATTTTTTTCTTTTCTTCAAAGTATACCATCATGGTTGTTGACATCACCAAAAGAATTGCAAAAATAACAATCACGAAAATAACGGAAAATACCGCCAAGTTTCGATCAATCATTTCATTAATTTCTTCTAGATTAATGGTTTCCCTGATGAAGAGATTGGAGTATCCTGGTAAATCATGCAAATACGATGTGACACTACTTGCTGTTTGTTCATCTTCAATATCGATATAAAGTGTGTTGTATAGATTTGCAAAAAAGATTTCAGGCAGTCCAGATAGAGCAGGATTGAGTGCAGATAAGAAGAATGGTAAGCTATAATTTTTATTCAAATAAATGGCTTTTCCACTCATTAAACCACCATCATCAATGATATCTATGATCACATATGTTTTTTCAGATGATGTCAGTTGCATCGTGATCTCATCACCGTGACTTAAATTGTAATCATCAGCAAGTGATTGCGTGATGATGACTTGATGCTCAGAAAGTTCAAGCCTTGCTGGATTGACATTTGATATTTTCTTTAAGGCATCGATCGAAGAAGACATCACTTTGACGTACACTTTTTCTTGATTGAGGGATACCAAGGTATCAATTTCAAAGAATGGGATGACATCTTTCATGTATGTCCCTTGATTGGGGTCATCGTTTAAAGTTCTCAAAGTAAAGTATCTAGAATTACCAGCCGTTCCAACTGATGCAATCAAATCCAAGTCCCGATATTGAGATTTAAGGTCACCAATAAAGTATTCTGTCATGAAACTAGAAGATGAAGTAGCAAGCAATAAAGATGTCATTAAAGCAATCAAGCTCAGCATCAAAAGAATCGATCTGAGCGGATTTTTAATGATATTTTTGTAGGCATAGCGTAACGAAAAGAGAAACCGATTAGCTGTTTCTTTCATCCTTGACCACTTTCCCGTCTTGCATATGAATGACTCTTGAACCATAACGTGTGACATCTTCGTTATGTGTTACCATGAGTATGGTTGTATGTAGTTTGATATTAAGCATCTTAAAGAGTTCCATGATGAGAATCCCTTGATGATGATCCAAGTTACCAATGGGCTCATCAGCAAATAATACTTTCGGATCATTAATGATGGCGCGTGCAATGGAAACACGTTGTTGCATCCCACCCGAAAGTTGAGCAGGATAGTAATCGTGATGATTTTTCAGTCCAACCAAATCAAGACAAGCCATGATTTCATCTTTCGATTTTTGTTTACCAATCACACTGGCAAGCATCACATTTTCATAGACCGTCAGATTGGGAACTAGATTATAGAATTGAAAAACAAATCCCATATCATGTGCACGCATACGCGCTCTTTCCTGATCAGTCATGGAGGAAATTTCTTTACCCAACCAAAGGATTTGACCACCTTGATGTGATTCTAATCCAGATAGTGTATAAAGAAGTGTTGTTTTACCGGATCCGGAAGGACCACAAATTGAAATGAATTCTCCAGACTCAACATCAAAATCGATACCTCTTAAGATATCATAAGTCACACTGCCGTTTGTATAGGATTTGGTAAGACCTTTGACTTCAATCTGTTTCATCAGTTCACTTCCTTGAATTTATTGTAACATAGAAGCGATGAGTCGTGCTCTTTTGGTGATGGGAGAAACCTAGGAACGATTTAATTTATGCTATAATATGACTAAATCAATTCAAGGTATACCTGAAGGGATGTGTGGAAACAATGAGAAAAATCATGAGATATATACTACAACTAACAGTTTCTATGATGTTAGGTATACTGATTTTAGGTATCCAATTTTATATCACAAGTTCTAAAGAAAAGCTCATAGGCAATTTAGCGGAGATTGACTCTTTTGGTATCGTCGATACGCACAAGTCAGAAGCATGGCATCATCAATTGATTCGAGCAATCGATGATGATGCAGCATCTGTTTCTTTTTTCTTATACAGTAATCAAGAAAATGCACGCTTCACTTTCCTAGATGAAGACGATCAAGAAATCGAAAGTATTCAAGGATCATTACTCATCGAGGATTATCAATTCATTTCACTCGATATTGATCACTTAACAATCGTTCGCATGACAGTTCATATCGATAACGCCTTAGTAGATTCAGTCACATTCATGTATCTAAATGACTACAGGGATGCGAAACTACTGGATGTCTATCCCAATCAATCAAACCTGTTACTTCTCTATGAGGAGATTTCTACAAACATCACGATTTTTGAATACATCAAGACACAGTTTCTATGGCTTGCTGTCATCATTGTTTCACTTACGGCGTTCTTCAATATTGTTCACATCATCTACAAAAAAATAAACCTCAAGAATATTCCCATTTCAGAACGTATGTCTATTCATTTTAAATACATGAGAAACATCTTATCAAAAGTGAAGTGGTTATTGAAACAACTAACCTACAATCTGTTTGGTGGATTGTTCATCTATGTCATCTCAACACTCTTACTTGTCATCATTATTGGTGAGGATGAAACAGAAGGTTTAGAACCGCCTCATGAGGCCATTTACTTCAACGAAGTATCTAATGGATTTGACATTACTGTGAACATTGGAGCATCCGATTCTACATGGAATGATTCAGACTATGGCCCGAATTATATTTATTACAATGTCGTCTTTAATGGTAAACCTTCAGGCTATTATGTTGCATCCTTAAGCACAGACAATGGTTATCAAGGACGCGCTCTTTCTGATCAAGGATTACTCTTTACAGGTTATGAAGATCCCGAATATAGCACGATTAATATCTATCATGCATATGACTTTGAATCATCAGAAACCTTTACGTTGGTCATTCGGAATGCAGCAACCGGACTCATCGTTTTTGAGTCCGATACCTACACACTCTACAAGCATTATGATGATGTCAGTGATGCATTTGGTATTGTGATTGAACCTGAACCTTGGCAGTATTCGCTTTACGTGTTTGTATTCCATGTACTCATTACAACATCACTAATCCGGTATTTATACGATAAAGGTCACAATAAGAGACTTGCCAAAAAGGCTCAAAGAGAAGCACTCAAGAATCAATAAATAAAAGGCGTTCACCACAAGGTGAGCGCCTCATCTTTTATCGATGCTTTAAATGTGGGAATAAAATGACATCACGAATATTTGGGGTATTGGTGAGTAACATCACAAATCGGTCAATCCCAATGCCAAGTCCGCCGGTTGGTGGCATGCCATACTCAAGGGATTCAACAAAATCGATATCCATTTCAGAAGCTTCATCATTTCCAAGTTCTTTTTCACGGATTTGACCTTCAAAACGTTCTCTTTGGTCAATTGGGTCATTCAATTCAGAAAACGCATTGGCATATTCGCTTCTTAGAATGAAAAGTTCAAAACGATCGGTAAATCTGGGGTCTTGATCATTCTTTTTCGCAAGTGGACTGATTTCAATGGGGTGTCCATAAACCATGGTGGGTTGAATGATTTGTTCTTCGCAATAGTGTTCAAAGAATGCTTCGATGATATGACCGATGCCATAGTGTTTTTCAACATGAATACCATGAGTTTTCGCATGCGCTTTTGCTTCTTCGAGTGTCATGTGAGCCCAGAAATCAACACCAGAAAGTTCTTTGACTGCATCGACCATATGCCATCTCTTCCATGGACGACCCATGTGAATCACAGTATCATTAAAAGTGATATCATACGTACCCAGTGTTTCATATGTGACTGTGGACAGACATTCTTCAACCAAGTCCATCATATCACCCATATCTGCATACGCTAGATACGCTTCAATCGTTGTAAATTCAGGATTGTGTTTCGCATCCATTCCTTCATTTCTAAAGAGTCTACCAATTTCGTAAACGGCTTCTAACCCCCCCACAATCAAACGCTTCAAAGGAAGTTCAGTCGCAATTCTTAAGTAGAAGTCCATATCGAGTGCATTATGGTGTGTGACAAATGGACGAGCAGCTGCACCACCTAGAATGGAATGAAGCACAGGGGTTTCAACTTCAACGAATCCCTTTTGATCGAAAAAGTTTTGAATGGATCTGATAATCTTAGGTCTCGTTAAAGCAACTCTCTTCGATTCTTCATTCATGATCAAATCAACATAACGTCTACGTCTTGATTCTTCTTTATCTTGTAAGCCATGAAATTTATCAGGGAGTGGGCGTAATGCTTTGGTTAAATGCGTATATTCACTTGCTTTGATGGTCAGTTCATTGGTCTTTGTACGGAAAACATGACCCTTGATGCCAACAATATCTCCTAAGTCACCAGACTTAAAGACTTCATAAGCGAGTTCACCGACATGGTCTTGGCGAACATAGATTTGGATTTGACCAAATTTATCTTGAATGTGCATAAAGCCAGCCTTACCTTGGCTGCGTTTGAGCATAATGCGTCCTGCAACGGATACTTCAGCATTCATCGATTCTAATTGGTCATGATCGAAGCCATCATAGGATTCGAATATTTGTTTGCTGGTGTGGGTACGTACATACTTCTGACCGAAAGGGTCAACACCTTTATCTTTCAGTTCCTGTGCTTTTTGTCTACGTACGATTTGTTGTTCTTTTAAGTCTTCTGGATACATGTTCAATCCTCCTAATCCAAGATATTATATCATAAGAAAAGCCATAAACAAAGTTATGGCCGTTTTTCTTCCTTCAAAAGCTCATACATCAGTTGGTCTTTCTTCGGTTCAATCGAAGTGACTTTAACCGTGATGATTTTAAGTCCCAAATGAAGCGTCAGGATATCATTTTCTTTGATGGCTGTTGATGGTTTGGCAAGTTTGCCATTCACTTCAACTTTTTCCTTTTCAGCTGCTTCTTTGGCAACAGTGCGACGCTTGATGATGCGTGCAACTTTTAAGTACTTATCAAGCCGCATTGCCGTTTGCTGCCTGTTTCTCACTCCACCATGAGAGTTTACCGGTTTGAACAATTTCATCAATATCGGACTTGGTTAAAGTTTCAACATCAATTAAATACTGTGCAATCAAATCCAGGAGTGATCTGTTTTCTGTGATGATGGCTTTCGCATTTTCATAACATGCTGTAATGATATGTCGGACTTCTTTATCAATTTCATGAGCGACTTGGTCGGAGAAGTTCTTTTCTTTCATGTAGTCTCTGCCTAAGAAGACGTTGCCACCAACACTTTCGTATTGGACAGGACCTAAGTCGGACATTCCATATTCAGTAACCATGGCTCTTGCGATGGTGGTTGCCATTTGGAAGTCGTTGTATGCACCTGTGGTGACAGTATCAAAGACGATTTCCTCAGCTACACGACCTCCCATATAAGAAGTGATTCGTGCAAGTAAGGATTTCTTAGTTTCAAGGAATTTTTCTTCAAGAGGTGTCATGAGATTATATCCACCTGCTCGACCTCTTGGGATGATTGTAACTTTTTGAACGATATTGGCATCTTCTAATTTGATACCGATGACAGCATGTCCTGCTTCGTGATATGCGACTGTTTTCTTTTCGTCAACAGAATATTTCCGACTCTTTTTCGCAGGTCCCATCATGACTCTATCGATGGCTTCATCCATATCTTGTTCTGAAATCATGGTGCGATTATCTCTTGCAGCAAGAAGAGCGGCTTCATTGAGCAAGTTTTCAATGTCCGCACCCGAGAATCCTGGAATACGTCCTGCAAATTCGTTGAACTTGATTTTTGGATCAAGTTTCTTATTTCGAGCATGGACTTTAAGGATTGCTTCACGACCTCTGATGTCTGGAAGACTAATTGTAATCTGACGGTCAAAACGTCCTGGTCTAAGGAGTGCTGGGTCAAGTACGTCTGGACGGTTGGTAGCTGCAATGATGATAATGCCCATGTTGGATGTAAATCCATCCATTTCAACAAGGAGTTGGTTTAATGTTTGTTCTCTTTCGTCGTGTCCACCACCTAAACCTGCGCCTCTTTGACGACCCACCGCATCAATTTCATCGATGAAGATGATGCAAGGAGAATTCTCTTTAGCAACCTTGAAAAGGTCTCTGACACGGGATGCACCGACCCCGACAAACATTTCAACGAAATCAGAACCGGAAATCGAGAAGAAGGGAACATTGGCTTCACCTGCGACTGCACGTGCAATCAATGTTTTACCAGTTCCTGGAGAACCGACAAGTAGAACACCTTTAGGAATTCTTGCACCCATGTCAACATATTTCTTGGGTGTTTTTAAGAAATCGATGAGTTCTTCCATTTCTTGCTTTTCTTCATCACAACCTGCAACATCTTTAAATGTGACTGATTTTTCACGGTTGAGTTTTGCTCTATTCTTCGCAAAATCGAATGCCTTTGAATTTTGATTATTGGCATTTCTAAAGATGATGAATAAAATAACAACCACCAAGATGAGAGGGACAAGGTTTAAAATGACGGTCCAGAATGTGATTCCGGATCTTGGAACAATCGAAGTTGTTCCACCTTTAGATTCTACAACTTCAAAAATCGCTTGTGCTTGATCAAGCGGCATGATGGATTCGAAATTGACAGTTCCATACACTGAAGAGGAACCAGTATTGGGATAGAAGATACCTGAAATTTGAACTAAAGTGATGTTGTCACCACCTACAGGCGTGTATTCTATCTTTTCAATATGTCCAAGATCAGCGGATTGCGCGAGTTCGGTTGCATTAAGACTTGCGACTTCACCTTGAAGTGCGTCTCTTAAGAATAGAAAAATACCAATGACAATGATCAAGGTGAACAGCATGATCAAATAGTCAGGCTTTTTGCGATAATCTACTTTTTTTCTTGGATTGCGGTTTGGGTTTTGATTCATGGACATACCCCTTTATTTAGAGTTATATACTTCGGGTTTTAGAATTCCTACGTATGGTAAATTGCGATAAAATTCATCATAATCGAGTCCATATCCTACAACGAATGCTTTCGGAATAACTCGTCCTACATAGTCGGGCTGATACTCTCTGACTCGTCCTGCGGGTTTATCAAGAAGTGTTGCAATCTTGACGGTTTTAGCCCCCCTATGCTTGAGCAGTTCAAGGATGGTGACAATCGTATTGGCTGTATCTACAATATCTTCAACAATCAAGACATCTCGATCCTTGACAGAGATATCTAAATCCATTTTGATTTTCACATCACCTGAAGATGCGATGCCACCATGATAACTTGAGACGGACATATAAGCGAGTTCAAACTTCAGATCAATCGATCTGGATAAGTCTGCCATGAAAGGCACACATCCTTTGAGAAGACCAATGAGCAAAGGACTTTTATCACGATAGTCTTCAGTGATTTGCTTACCCATGGTTCTACAAATTTCTTTGATTTCAGTTTCAGAAACAAGAATCGCTTGAATATCATTGTGCATGTTTTTTGTCCTCTTTTATCGTGAAATATAGTGTGTGATCATTGCCAAGTGTTTGGTTGATATAATAATGCTCAACCCATAAGATTTGATTGTTTGAATCCGTGAGCAACCAGAGTTTTTGTCGTTCTTCCATGGGGATTTTCAAATCAATCAAGAGTTTTTTAAGCTTCTTATGACCATAATCAAAGGCGAGTTGATCTCCTTCTTCACGATGGCGTAGCCATAGTGGAAATGCTAATTCATTATAACATAATTTAGTGAATTCTTCAGTAACAGCACCAGAATTGTATGAAAATGTGAAAACTGCGACATTTTCAATGACGGTCGTTTCAGGTGTGAGTTTGATACGTGTGTTTTTTGAATGTGTCGTTGATGTAATATAAGCCTCACGATAAGCCTTTGTGAAGCGAAATTCCCTGCTAAGCTCATACGATTGATTCGGCTTAGATGAGAGAAGCATTTTCTTGATTTTTAAGACGGTTTCAAATGTAAATGAGATTTCGTGATCTTCCATCAAATAGGCAATCGCATCCTCTTGGAGGACTGGGTCCCAATGAGCAAATAAATTGAGATCAATGATCATTGATGATGGGATGTGTTGAATGGTTGTCTTTCTGATAAAATGAAATGCATTCGATAACTGCATATGGTATTGTTTAATCTGTTCAAGCAGGTTTTCGTTTTCCTGTTTCATGACAGGAACAATCGCATGTCGATATCGATTTCTAAGGTAGTAGTTATCTTCATTTGAACTGTCATTTAAGTAGAGCACATGATGCTCGGTTGCATAGTCAATCAATTCAGTTTTTGATGTGTACAATAAGGGTTTAACATAAATGAATTCTCCATCTTGATGCATCATCTGCATGCCAGCGTACCCAAGAAGGTTGCTACCACGTGTGAGTTTCATTAAAATATTTTCGAAGAGATCATCCAGATGATGAGCTGTGAGGATATAAGGAGTTTGGTAGAGTCGAGCTACTTCTTTGAGATAATGAGTTCTTAATAGATGAGCTTGATGATGAAAATTGCCATCACGAATATCAATGGTGTAGTAATGAAAAGCGAGATTGTTTTTTTGGGCAAAAGATTCAACCAAATCTTTTTCGATGATGGATTCATCACGCTTTAAGTGATTAAAGTGAACAACGATGATTCTGTACCCTGAATCAAGCAACATTGAAACAAGTGACAT
Source organism: Acholeplasmataceae bacterium (assembly GCA_024709245.1). Lineage (GTDB taxonomy): Bacteria > Bacillota_I > Bacilli_A > Acholeplasmatales > Acholeplasmataceae > Peloplasma. The sequence goes on from JANJXB010000012.1 coordinate 28,706, forward strand.
GGAGTCAATGCCGCCGCTCACAGAAAGAATGAGTGGGTATTGATTCGAAATATGCAATTCCTTTTGCAATACATGGCTGATCGATTTCATGCAGGGTCACCTCATTTCTATGGTCATATTATATCATGCGAACTCAACATTTTGATGATTAATATCCCCAAACCTATGCTATAATGAGGTAGATTGAAGGAGGCATTTCAATGCTTGTACTTGCCAGCAGTTCTCCAAGAAGAGCGAAATTAATGAAAGACGCAGGTCTTGATTTTATTGTTGAACCGAGTTATATTGATGAAGATATCGATGAAAAAATGAAGCCTGCCGATTTGGTCACCGAGCTTGCAAAATTAAAAGCCGTTCATGTCGCTGGTAAATATCCAAACGATGTTGTCATTGGTGCGGATACGATTGTTGTCTATGAAGATCAAATCCTGGGAAAACCAAAAGATGAAAATGACGCATATCGTATGCTGAAATTACTCTCGAATGATCGTCATATCGTATACACAGCGGTTGCACTCGTCAAAGGCGAAAACATCAAAACATTTGTTTCTGAAACTGAAGTTTCAATGAAAAATTTATCAGATTTAGAAATATGGAACTATATTAAAACAGGTGAACCCATGGACAAAGCCGGAGCGTATGGCATCCAAGGGGGTGGTGGAAGTCTTGTTGATCACTACAAGGGCGATTTCTTCACCATTGTTGGGTTACCTCTCAAAGATTTGCTTGAAGCACTCAAGACATTTAAATAGAAGAATTCGAAAGTCGTTTGCAAAAAACGGCTTTTTCTTTTTACAAGGACATAAAACATGGATATTATTATATAATAAAATAAAAGTAAAGCGTTTACAGGAGCGTGTCATGGAACATAGACAATCGTGGAAATCAAGTGTCGTCTATCAAATCTATCCGAGAAGTTTTATGGATTCCAATGGTGATGGCATTGGCGATATTCAAGGCATTATTTCTAAACTTGATTATCTCAAAGATTTGGGCATTAACACCCTTTGGCTTTCTCCTGTGTATCAATCCCCAAACGATGATAACGGATATGATATAAGCAATTACCTCGATATTCACCCTGATTTTGGAACGATGAACGATATGGATCAACTGATCTTTGAAGCGAAACAAAGAGGAATCAAGATCATTATGGACTTGGTCATCAATCATACATCCGACGAACATCCTTGGTTTATACAAAGTAAAGATAAAAAAAGTCCTTATCGAGATTACTACATCTGGAAAGATAAACCCAATAACTGGACAAGTTTTTTCAGTGGTTCAGCTTGGGATCAAATCGGTGATAGTTATTATCTCCATCTCTTCTCAAAAAAACAACCTGATCTCAATTGGAACAATCCTAAAGTCATGGAAGAAATCAAAGATATCATGAGATTTTGGCTTGATAAAGGGATTTATGTGTTTAGATGTGATGTGATCAACATCATATATAAGTCATCACTTGAAGATGGAAAGAGAAGACTCGTATTGGTGGGTCGAGAGTTCTATCACTCACAAGAAGGATGCCACCAAATCTTAAAGACATTACGAAAAGATGTGCTCTCAAAGTATGATTGCATGACGGTTGGTGAAACTGTTTTGGTGAACACCGCACAAGCAAATGATTTGATTCTTCCTGAACGGGAAGAACTTGATATGGTTTTCGGATTTGAGCACATGGAAACGGATCAAATCAACAATAAATGGTTCAAAACGAGATTTAAACCTCAAAAATTCATGAAAGTCATCGCAAAATGGCAAGAAGAACTCTATTGGAATGCCAATTACCTCGAAAATCATGATCAACCCAGATCGATTACACGTTTTGGAAATGATCAAAAGTATCACGAAGTGAGTGCAAAGATGCTTGCAACCTTACTCTTAACGCTCAAAGGTACACCCTATATCTTTGAGGGACAAGAGATAGGAATGACCAATGCAGACATCAAACGGCTCGAGGACTATAGAGATATTGAAACACACCGGATTGTTGCACTCGCCAAGAAGCTTCATTTTCCTCAATTCTACATCAGACACATGCTAAAAACAGCATCTAGAGATAATGCAAGACAACCCATGCAGTGGAAAAAAGAGGGTGGATTTACGACAGGAATTCCATGGCTCAAAATGAATGAAAATATGTCTTTTATCAATGTTGAAGACAACTTAAAGAACACTGATTCCATTCTTAGACACTATCAGCAACTGATTTCCTTAAGACAAAATCATGATGTTCTGATTGATGGCTCATTTAAGCCATTATATATGAAACACAACGTGTTCATATTCGAACGAAAACTCAATGAAACATCATGGATTACCGTATCCAATCTGTCAGGGAATAAGAAACGAATACCCAAGAATATCAAAGGATCGATTCTATTATCAAATATGCATAGAACATCCCTCTCAAATCCAGTATTAATGCCTTACGAATCCATACTCATTGACAAGGAGAAAACCCTATGATTACTTTTGAACATCCATACTTCAAATTAGAGACCAAAGATCTTCACTACATCTTTAGTATTTGTCCAACAGGTCAACTTGAACACCTCTATTTTGGACCTAAAATCATCGATTTGGATCTCAAAATTCTACACACAAAAATCACTGCAGGCGCAGGGGCAACGATTGAATACACAAACGAGCACGGTAAAACATTACTCGATTTGATGCCGCTTGAATATTCAGGAATCGGTAAAGGCGATTTCAGGTTAACACCATTAGAAATCAAAATGCCCGATGGTACCTACGTCACCGATTTTGTCTATGACTCGTTCACCATTCACACATCAATCGTGAAGAGCAGAGAAATCCCGACCGCTCGAGCAACCGATCCAGAAGCAACAAGTCTTATCGTTTTGATGAAAGATCACCATGCTCAATTGGACATGCAATTGATCTATACCGTCTTTCATGATACAAATACCATCACACGACGCGTGATTCTAACCAATCATCACGCATCTGAATTAAGCATTCGCAAAATCATGAGCCTCATGCTGGATCTATCCGAATCCGATTATGATTTGATCACGTTTGATGGAGGTTGGATTAAGGAAACTCACAAACACTTAAGACCTCTTTCTTATGGCACATACATCAACGATTCAACCACAGGAAATTCATCCAATCGACATAATCCTGGCATTATTCTCGCCAAAAAAGGAACAACGGAAGACCATGGTGTCTGCATCGGCATCAATCTAGTGTACAGTGGAAATCACTATGAAGCTGTACAGATTTCAAATCACGGATTACTCAGAGTCATGACAGGCATTCATCCACATTGTTTTGAATGGCCACTGAAGACAGGTCAATCTTTTGAAACACCTGAAGCTGTTTTGTCGTACTCCAATCAAGGGTTCAATGGACTATCTAAGAACTTCCATGGCTTCATCAACAATCACATCGTACCTAGGCAATTCCAACATGTAACCAAGCCAGTCATCCTAAACAGTTGGGAAGCATTTTTCTTTGATTTTAATTATGGCAAAATCATGCGTCTTGCCAGACAAGCTAAAAAACTCGGTGTCGAGCTTTTTGTCTTGGATGATGGATGGTTTGGAAATCGAAATGACGATCATCGAAGTTTAGGTGATTATCATGTGAATCGTCGTAAATTACCAGGAGGTATTACGCATTTAGCCAATCGAATGCATCATATCGGACTCAAATTCGGTTTGTGGTTTGAACCCGAAATGGTCAATCCTGATTCTAAGTTATATAGAGAGCACCCCGAATATGCAGTTAAGATAGAAGGCAGAAAGCCATCTTTAGGTCGAAATCAGTTGGTGCTTGATTTATGCAATCCCAAAGTAAGGGAATACATTAAGCACGAACTGATTAAAGTGATTCAGTCTGCAGACATCGACTACATCAAATGGGATATGAATCGCCATATGACCGATATGTATTCCAAGCATGTTGAAAATCAAGGTATGTTTTATCATCGCTACATTTTAGGACTTTATGAGATTTTGCATTATGTTCGGAAGAAGTATCCAAAAATCATGATTGAGACATGTGCTTCAGGTGGAAACAGATTTGACTTGGGGATGTTGACCTATGGAACTCAGATTTGGGCATCGGATAATACCGATCCGATTGAACGATTATCCATACAGGAAGGGTTGAGCTATTTATATCCTCAGTCAACCATCAGCTGTCATGTATCCCTTGCACCACATGCTCAGACACTCCGAAAATCACCGCTTTCGACAAGATTCAATGTTGCTAGTTTTGGTGTGCTTGGATATGAATTGAATCTGAATTATGTTACCCCAGCGGAAAAGAAAGAGATTAAAGAACAAATCAAACTTTATAAAGGGTATCGCGGTGTATTACAGTACGGTGAATTCAAACGTTTTGATATAGAAGACTCCAATCGAAAGGTTTGGCAAGTTTCACGAGGGGATACACACTTTGTTGGCAATTTTCAATACATGCAACCCTCAAGCCCAAATTTTGAAACGCTTTATGTGAAAGATTTAAAACCAGACTCTCTGTATCGTATTCAGTCCATCCAACAGAAAATGCCTTTGGATCGTTTTGGGCATCTGATTGCCCATGCACTTCCCATCAAATTACACCCAAATGGGTGGTTGATGCGGACGATTGGAAAACACAAGCAACTTGAGAATGCAACCGAAGATTATAGTGCAAGCGGTCAAGTCTTGATGAATGGGTTTAAGCTAAAACAGCAGTTTATGGGGACTTGGTATAATGATCAAACAAGAATTTTAGGTGATTTTGGATCTCAACTCTATAAGATTGAAAAGAAGGCGTGACACGCATGCGAGTAGAACAACATCTTAATTTTGATTGGAAATTTGGGTTTTTTCAAGAACAGCATTTGAGAGGTGTTGGATTTGAACAGTTAAATCCAGTTGATATCCCTCACAATGCTGTGGATATTCCATTCAATAACTTCAACGAACAGATGACCTTGTCTGTTTTTACGTATGTCAAAACGATAGATATCCCAATGGAGTTGAAGGGGCAAATGCTAAGACTTCGGTTTGAGGGTGTCGCTCATCGTGCCAATGTCTATTTCAATTTAAAGCATGTCAAAGAACACCTAGGGGGCTATACTCCTTTTGAAATCGATATCACTGAGAATGTTTTATATGGAAGCGTAAATACACTTTTAGTGGTTGTTGATACACATGAACATGAAGATATCCCACCCTTTGGTGGTGTTGTTGACTATTTGGGATATGGTGGCATCTACCGTGAAGTGAAACTCATCCAAACACCACCCGCATACATCAAAGATGTGTTCATCGAACAAAATGGAACACCGGATCTCAGTGTTCATTTGAGACTTTCAAAACCACACGGGCAAGTCCAAATTAAAATCAAAGACTCTGAAGGACTCAAAGTCTTACATGATAAATTTGAATTGAATGATTCAACTCATACCGTCATGCTTCATCTGGATGACATCAAGCTTTGGGATCTGGATCATCCCTATCTTTATACGATGACGGTTTCATATATCAACGGCAAAGATACCGATCAAATGGAGATACCTTTTGGAATCCGTAAAGCTATCTTTAAAAATGACGGGTTTTATTTAAATGATCAGAAAATCAAACTCAGAGGATTGAATAGACATCAAAGCTTCCCCTATGTCGGATATGCGATGCCTAAACATGCTCAAGAAGAAGATGCGGATATCCTAAAGCATGAACTCGGTGTGAATATCGTTAGAACCTCACATTATCCACAATCTGTTCATTTCCTCAAGCGCTGTGACGAAATTGGCTTATTGGTGTTTGAAGAAATACCTGGTTGGCAACATATCGGCAAAGAATTATGGAAAGAAATCTCATTTCAACATGTTCAAGAAATGATTGAAAGAGATCGCAACCATCCATCGATAGTTTTATGGGGTGTGAGAATCAATGAATCACCCGATGATCATCAATTCTATTTGAAGACTAATGATATCGCACATACACTTGATCCATCGAGACAAACAGCAGGTGTCAGAAATATTGCCTTTTCTGATTTTTTAGAAGATGTCTACACCTATAATGATTTTTCTCATACAGGTCAAAATATCGGACTAAGCGATACAAAGAAGATCACTCAAGACGTTCCATATCTTGTTACAGAGTACAATGGCCATATGTTTCCTACCAAACGCTATGATGATGAGTCAAAACGCATCGAGCATACAAGAAGACATCTCAATGTACTTGATGCCATGATGAAAAAAGACAACGGCATATCGGGTTGTATCGGTTGGTGCATGAGCGATTACAACACACATCAAGAATTTGGTTCAGGTGATAAGATTTGTTATCATGGGGTTCTTGATATGTTTAGAATTCCTAAAATGGCTGCACATGCTTATCAAGCAGAAGGCTTAAAAAAGCCATTTATGGCTGTTTCTTCAACAATGAACATCGGTGAATATCCAGGAGGTAACTTACCTAACGCCTTAGTATTCACAAATCTTGATGAAATCAAACTCTACAAGAATGATACATTCATTAAATCATTCTATCCCAATCATAAGGACTACAAAAACTTAATTCACCCTCCTGTATGGATCGATGATTTGATTGGTGATACCATGATGCAACAAGAGCACATGGAGAAAAAAGATGCTGAAATGACCAAGCGTATTTTGAAGTCAATCACGACGCATGGTAACCGTCTATCACTGAAGCATAAACTCCAAACACTCTATCTTCTGAAAAAATATAAGATGACTTTTGATGAAGGTGTCAAGATGTTTTTCCGATACATCAGCGGTTGGGGTTCTCAAGGAATGTCCTACAGGTTTGATGGGTATCAAGAAGGTAAACTCGTTCAAAGCATTGTGAAAACAAATACGGAGTACACAGATTTCAACATTCAAACCGATGATCACACACTTCAAATTCAAGAGACCTACGATGTTAAACGTTATGTGATTCGTAAAGTCAATCAAGTCGGTGAACTCTTGCCTTATGCGAGTGATGTCATCACCATATCCACAGAAGGCTCGATTGAAGTCATCGGTCCTCAGCATCTTGCATTACAAGGTGGAGCCATTGGATTTTGGGTAAAAACAAAACATCAAGGTCACGGAATCATTCATATTCAATCACTCGAAAAATCTATTGATATTGGAGTCGATGTCCTTTGAAAAAAACAATTGAACAACAAGCCAGTCTACTTGATGGACTTGATGTATGGAGAACGAAATCCTTCGAAGATCTGCCATCGCTCATGATGGCTGATGGTCCTCACGGTTTGAGAAAGCAAATCGAATTTTCGGATAACCTGGGTGCCAAAGGGTCTGTTCCAGCGACTTGCTTCCCTACAGCAAGTCTTTTAGCGTGCAGTTTTGATCGTAAGTTGTTAGGTGATTTAGGAAAAAGACTTGCCATTGAAGCGAAAGCCAATCAGGTTCATGTGGTTCTAGGTCCAGGCATCAATATGAAAAGAACCCCACTGTGTGGCAGAAATTTCGAATATTTTTCTGAGGATCCTTATCTTGCAGGTGAACTTGCTGCAAGTTATGTGCGTGGCGTTGAAGATATGGGAGTCGGAACATCCGTCAAACATTTTTTTGCGAACAACCAGGAGAAAAACAGATTCTTCGTGAATTCCATCGTCGACCCCAGGGCACTGAGAGAAATTTATTTAAAAGCATTTGAGCGAGTGGTTGCTGAACAGCCTGCAACCATCATGGCAAGTTACAATAAGATCAATGGTTTTTATGCAACTGAACATCCTTATTTGAAAAAAGTCTTAAGAGATGAGTGGAAGTATCAAGGTCTTGTTGTTTCAGATTGGGGTGCGATTCATCATAGAGTGCGAAGCTTAAAGGCAGGTACTGATCTTGAGATGCCTTCTTCATTTGGATACCGCACAGAAGAAATCTTAAACCGCATTCAAGAAGACCCAGAGTTCAAAAAGGACATTGAAAAATCAGCAGAACGCGTCGAAAACTTAGTAAAAAAATACGTTAAAAAGGATGCAACCATCACTTTTAATTCTGAAGATCATCACACGTTTGCGAGAAAAGCAGCATCGGAATCGATGGTGTTACTGAAAAATCAAGGTGTATTACCTCTTCAATCTTCTCAAAAAGTACTCGTTGTCGGTGGCTTTATTGAACATATGAGATATCAAGGCGCAGGCAGTTCTCTCATCAATCCAACCAAAGTCGATCAAATCAATGAGATCATGAAAGAATACACAGAAAACTATGAACTTGCTTTAGGATATGTTTTAGAGGGCAATGATACGACACCTCTTCTCGCTGAACAAGCCATTGAAAAAGCAAAACAGGTAGATCAGGTTGTATTCTTGTTCGGTCTACCCGATTCCTTTGAAGCGGAAGGGTTTGATCGAAAAGACTTAAGAATTCCTATGCAGCAAGTTGAACTCATAGAACGTATGTATGAAGTCAATCAAAACATCATTGGGGTTGCGATTGGCGGTTCCGTTATGGATTTATCCATCGAGAAGTACATGAAGGGATTACTGATGGCCTATCTCGGTGGCCAAGCTTCAGCCCACGCTATTTTTGATATTCTCTATGGTATTCAAAACCCATCGGGAAGACTTGCTGAAAGTTTCATTGATGAAATTGAATCATGTAATGTGCAGCTCACAGAGGATAATAATGCTGTTTATTATGACGAATCTATCTTTATAGGATATCGATATTATCATACATTCAATAAGCAAGTGAGATATCCTTTTGGATATGGCCAAAGTTATACGACCTTTGAATATTCAAACATCCAAGTCAGTAAGACACCTGAGGGATGTTATGTAACGATGAACATCAAAAATACTGGGCAATACAAAGGTAAAGAAGTTGTTCAAATCTATGTTGACCAACCCAAAACGTCCGTTTATCGTGCAAAAAGAGAATTAAAATCATTTGATAAGATTGAACTCGAACCTGGTGAAACCAAGACAGTTGGATTGATGATTGATTATGATCAGTTTAAATTTTATGACATTCATGAGGAAAGATGGATTCTTGAACAGGCAGAGTATCGCATTTCTGTTTGTAAAAATGTCAATGACTTGATCGCATCCATCCCCGTGAAGCTAAAAGGCGAAACGGTCAAACATATCGAAACCAGTTATCATCAAACTGAATATGATCCATCGAGTTTTAGAGATATTGTCCAGACAGAACTTCCCCCCAAGAACATCAAAAAGGGAAGACCTTATACATTGTCATCAACACTACAAGATGCACAAAACACATGGATGGGAAGAAGAATATCCAACACTATCATCAGAAAAGGGTTGAAAACAGTGAAAAAACTGAACAATCCATGGATGAGTGAAATGATGAAGAAGACGATGTTGGAAACTCCGCTTCAAATGCTTGTATTGTTTAGTTCTGGATCGATTACCTTCAAGCAGGCAGAAGGATTAATCGATATCATGAATTTGAAAATCATGAAAGGCATCAAAAAAATAACTGAGAAAAACAGGGAGAAGAAACATGAATGAACTTGTGAAAGTACCTAGATCAACCAAATTGATTTACTCCATGAGCGGCATTGGTCGCGATATGATGTACGCACTCTATGCAAATTTCTTACTCGTCTTTTTAACTGATGCTGTGGGTGTCAGTGATCTAGAGTTGGTTGCGATTGGTACGATCATCGCACTCGCGAGAGTTTGGGATGCCATCAATGACCCCATGATGGGTGTCATCGTGGATAATACGAAATCGAGATATGGGAAATTCAAACCTTGGATTTTGATCGGCGCGATTTCATCAGCCATCATTTTCTTCTTACTTTTCCAAGATCTTGGATTGTCAGGAACTGCTTTCCTGGTCGTGTTTGGTATTCTTTATGTGTTATCCGGTATGACATTTACGATGAATGACATCTCCTATTGGTCGATGTATCCATCGTTTTCATCAGACCCTAAAGAAAGAGAACAAATCGGTTCTCTTGCCAGAATTTTCGCAAGCTTGGGCATGTTCTTAGTCATTGCATTAGTTCCCATCATTTATTCGAATTATGGTGGTGGACGTAAAGCTGCATTCAGTTTGATTGCACTTGTCATTTGTATTATCTTTGTGATTTCACAAGTGGTCTTATTCGTTTTCTTAAAACAACCAAAGAATAAACTTGCTGAAGTCAAACAACAAAACACAAAACTCAAAGACATGATTAAAATCATTGGTAAAAATGATCAACTCATGGTGATTATCGTTGCCATCTTCTTATTCAATGTCGGCTATTTTATTACAACCGCTCTGGGTATTTATTTCTTCAATTATGACTTCAATAAATTCGGAGGCTTTGAATTCACACTGTTTTCAGCGATACTAGCCATCAGCCAACTCACCGCCCTCATTTCATTTCCAATCTTAATGAAGAAAATGAGTCGAAAGAAGCTATTCACACTATCGGTTGGATTGATTTTAGTGGGTTATGTCATTTTCATGAGTGTTGGTTATGTATTACCCATGAGCATGCTCTTCATTGGCATTGCAGGATTGTTGTTATTTTCAGGGCAAGGATTCATTCAAGTACTCGTTTTAGTCATGCTTGCCGATACGATTGAATATGGCCACTGGAAACTAGGAACCAGAAACGAATCGATTGTATTTGCCATCAATCCATTTGTCACCAAACTCGCAACCGCTGTACAGACCATTGTCGTTGCGATTACACTTGCTGCTTCTGGACTGAACAGAAACGTCATTGAACCATTAACAGAACTCTCTGAAAATAGTCCAACACCACTTTCAACAGAAGCTGCACGTGCATTCATCAGTGCCAATGTCACTGATTCCATGCTCTTAGGTTTAAGAACTTCGATGATTGTCTTACCCCTCATTTTGATCGTCTTGTCATATTTGATTTATCGATGGAAGTACCGAATTGATTCTAAGTTTTTTCATGAAATTACAACAGACTTAGCCAATCGAATCAACCAAGAATAGAATATGAAAATAGGAACTGCACAAGGCAATTCCTATTTTTTTCGCTTGATGTTAATATCGATTAATTCTTCTTTACTAAAGATGTATTTTGTTTTACAGAAGTGACACTCAATTTCAGCTTGACCATCTTCATGAATGAGAGAATGCAGTGTTTCCTCATCTAACGCAGATAAGGATCGTGCAAAGCCTGATTTCGAACAATGACAGGTATATGAAATGTCTTTCTTTGTTAAAATTTGTTCCGTGCCCGATGCTAAAAGAGTTAATATATCTTCAGGAGTCTTTCCAGATTGGATGAGCGAAGAAACTGGAGGTAACTTTGAGATCAGTGCTTCAACTTGTGTGATGGTTTCTTCTGTGCATGCTGGCATCACTTGTAAGATATATCCACCACTTGCAAGAACTGATTGATCAATATCCACCAGAACACCTACCCCGACAGATGCCGGTGTTTGTTCGGAAATGACAAAATAATAAGTGAAATCATCACCAATTTCTCCGGTTTGAAGTTCAGAAGATGAGGTGAAATAATCTTTCATCCCTAAGTCTTTAGTAACATGAAGGAATCCTTGACCTACACCTTGACCGACATTCAGTTTTCCCTTTTTTGGACCATCCTCATACTTTAAATAGACGTGAGGGTTTTGAATCTCACCACGAACTTCGCCAAACGAATTCGCTTCAACAAGCATCACACCAATGGGACCATCCCCTTTAATTCTCAGTGTTATTTTTTCTTCGTTTTTATACATCAATCCCATCATCGCGGAAACGGTGAGAAAACGACCGAGTGCAGCAGTAGCTGTCGGCCATGTGTCGTGGATTGTTCTCGCCTTTTCAACCAAATGCGTTGAACTTGCGACATAGATTCTAACCGTTTGGTTGTATGCGGTTGCTATTAAAGCGTAATCGTTCATGGTATCTATCTCCTACTTATCCATTGTAGCATAATTGAAACTTGTCACTGTATGTGATACAATGAATCAGGTGAAAAACAATGAGTTTTAAAATCGGCAATCTTGTCATAGAAAACAAAATCATTCTTGCACCAATGGCTGGAGTTTCCAACAGTCCATTTCGTATTTTATCCAGACAATACGGTGCGGGTCTTGTTTATGCCGAAATGGTTTCAGATAAAGGACTCATTTATCAGAATGAAAAAACGAAGCGTTTGTTATACATGACCGACTATGAAAAACCCATGGCACAGCAAATCTTTGGTAGTGATTTAAAGACGATGGTTGAAGCTGCGTTATACATTGATCAAAACTCAAATTGTGACATCATTGATATCAACATGGGTTGTCCTGTTCCTAAAGTAGCAATCAAAGCACAAGCCGGTGCTTCATTGATGAAAAATCCGGATTTAATTTATGATATTGTTTCTGAAATTGTTAAAAAAGTGAAGAAACCAGTCTCTGTGAAAATCAGAAGTGGTTGGGATCACAGCAGTGTCAATGCTGTTGAAGTTGCAAAAAGAATTGAAGCAGCGGGTGCAAGTGCAATTACTGTTCACGCGAGAACCAGATCACAAGGCTATGGAGGATTTGCTGATTTGGATGTGATTAAGGCAGTCAAAGAAGCCGTCAAGATTCCGGTGATTGGGAATGGAGATGTTATTGACGGTCCTTCAGCAAAACGTATGCTTGAGTATACCGGTTGTGATGCTGTGATGATTGGAAGAGGTGCTTTAGGTAATCCATGGATTTTTAGAGAAATCGATCAGTATTTGAAAGATGGAACTTTATTGGAAAGACCTTCACATCAAGAAATCAAAGAAATGATGATCAGACACATGGAATCTTTGGTAGAATTAAAGGGAGAACACACTGCGATTCTTGAAATGAGAAGTCATGGTCCTTGGTACTTAAGAGGCATTGATCATGCATCAACTTTAAGAAAACAGTTATCTCAAGCAAAGACGAAAGACGAATTCATTCAGTACATTGAAGCGTTTTTTAGTTGATGTATCCGGAAGAGTATCGAAGTGGTTATAACGAGCTGCCCTCGAAATGCAGTTACCCTCATAAGGGGTACGTGGGTTCGAATCCCATCTCTTCCGCCATCTAACTAGAATAGGTCTGATACACTAATCAGGCCTTTTTTTGTGCTTAAATATGGCCAAAATAACCAAAATAAGCTTATTATTAGCCAATTTTCACGTTTTTTAGCACAGTCATGTCAATTTAGGGAAGCTGAAACTAGTATGCTAATCATAACTTCAACTCAACTTTTTACACGATTTGAGCAAGGGGTGCTAAAAATTCTGCACGATATGAAGAGGGGGTGCTAAAAATATTACACGATTTGGGTGGGGGTGCTAAAATTCTACACGATTTGAAATGCGATCACTAGAATCAATGCAAATATCAAATAATTGTAGGTCTTTACTTGTTTCTTGATTTAAATATGAAAAGAATAGATCTTGATTTTAATTGGTGACATATGATGACAATTATGATGACAACTTATATAACTACATTGGTGACAAAAATGGTGACATATGGTGACAATAATGATGACAAACTTGTAAAATATTGATATAATTTAATTAATTAAGGTGTTAATGATGAAGTTGATAGAAAATAATGCCAATGAATTTAAACTTTTTTAAATGACAAGTTCGAAAAAGTCGTTGTATCTTTTCTTAACTCAAAAGATGGAGGTAACATTTATCTTGGGGTTGATGATTTAGGACAACCTGTAGGTTTAAAAGAAGTAGATAAGACACAATTAGAAGTCAAAGATAGAATCAAGAACAACATAAGTCCTTCCACATTAGGCTTATTTGATGTTGTGATTGAAGAAATGAACAATCAACAGATAATTCATGTAATTATTGCAAGTGGAACTGATAATCCATATTACATAAAACGAAAAGGCATGTCGCCAGAAGGGTGCTTCATAAGAATAGGCAGTTCAGTTGAATCCATGAATAATGAGATGATTATTGACCTTTTTTCTAGAAGAACCAAGAACTCGCTTAAATCAATTATTTCTCCCCAACAAAGTTTGACTTTTTCGCAACTAAAAATTTTCTATGAAGAGGTTGGGTATGAAATTGGAG
>JANJXB010000020.1 GCA_024709245.1 Acholeplasmataceae bacterium
GACCTTGACGGTCATAAAGAGTTTCGTTAACAACGTATCCGGCATAGAAAATGGCATTTGGAATCGCCATGACTTTACCATCATAGGTTGCAACTCCACGAATATCTTCAGATACATTTAAATATTCGCTATCGGCCATCGCAACATCAGTGATGTTGTATGCCCAGTCATTGATGACATAAAAAGGAATATTATCCGCTTGGAAGACGTCAGGAAGTGTTTCAGTTGATGCTCTAGCAGCTAAAAAGTCATTCCAGCCCAGATCGCTATCTGTTCCAGGAATTTTGGGTCTTTCAATGATTTCAACTGTGATATGTGGATACTCATCCATGAATGCTTCAATCATCAGACGATTCATATTTGGAGATTCAGATTCAGGAGCACCTAAATCCCAAGATGCATAGGTTAATGTGACCGGTTCTGCAGTCGGAATTTCAGTTTCAGGACCTTCATCGCCACCACATGCAACCAATAAGAAGGTTAACATGAGGATTGAAACAACAGTCAATAGTTTTTTCATAATTTCCTCCATTCATCACCCATCATCACGATGATGAGTCTTTATTGAAGTTTGCGGGAAGGCGGAACCCGCCCTCCCGCATCACTTCGACCATATTTTCAATATGACTTAAGGTTGTGGTACGTAAGTCAAAACTGCAGAGATGATTTCAAATGAACCTGAAACGGATGCAGTTCCGCCTTCTGCAAATAGAATGAGACCTGTGATACTTGGAGCTGTAATGACAACGGTTGTAGGTTCAGCAGTGAAAGTGACCCATTGTTCAATGGCATTGTTCACTTTGACCAACACTTGCTTTCCAAGTGTACCCTGTAAGACGATGGTTACAGTATTCATACCCATTGCATCTTCAACATCAAATGGATTCTTAACAAATACCCATTCTTGACCCGCACCTTTGGTATAGTTGATCACAACTGGACTTGTACCTGTGACGGTATAAGTACCTGGATCATTTTCAACCCAACCGCTCATGAGTTCGAGTGAATAGGATAAATATGCATCAACGATTTCGAAGGATCCAGTCACAGGTGCAACGCCGCCTTCTGCAAATAGAATGACCTGTGTGATCTCAGTCGCACGAATGGTTACCGTAACAGGATTCGCATCTGCAAATGTGACCCATTTTTCAATGGCATTGTTGACTTTAACCAATACTTGTTTACCTGTAGTTCCTTTTAATACGATGGTGAATGTGTTGTATCCAATCGCATCTTCAACAACGAAAGGATTTTTAATGAAAACCCATTCTTGACCTGCGAGTTTGGTGTAGTTGACAACGACAGTTTCACCAACGACAGTTGCATATGTGTTTGGATCATTTTCTACCCAACCATTGAATAAATCAAGCGTCGATTGGGGATCAAATTCTGCAGGAACAAAGCTTAGACGTGCACTGATGATTTCAAAGGATCCAGTTGCTGGAGCGGTTCCGCCTTCAGCAAATAGGATAACGCCATTGATTTCTGGTAAAGTAATGACTACGGTTGTGGGTTCAGCTGTGAAAGTTACCCATTGTTCAACTGCGTTGTTGACCTTAACCAGCACTTGTTTGCCCAGTGTACCTTGTAGAACCAAAGTGACTGTATTCATACCCACTAAATCTTCAGCATTGAATGTGTTCTTTAGGAATACCCATTCTTGACCTGCAATCTTCGTGTAATTAACGGTGATTGTGTTTGTACCTGAGACTGTGTAAGTACCTGGATCATTTTCTACCCAACCCTGGTTCAGGTTGTATTCGTAGGACAGATAAGCATCGAGTATTTCAAACGATCCAGATGCTGGAGCGGTTCCACCTTCAGCAAATAAGAATAAACTAACAAATGAATCTGCATAGACGGTTACAACCACAGGTTCTGCACCAAAGGTTACCCATTTTTCGAGTGCGCCGGAATCATTGGGTTTCACAAGAACTTGTTTACCCGCTGTACCTTGTAGAACGACTGTAAGTTTATTGAAGCCCATGACTGCCATGGGATCAAATGAACGTCTGATCCATTCCCATTCTTGACCTGCAACCTTTGTATAGTCAACGGTTACAGAATCGGCATTTTGAGTTAGAGTGTAAGCACCTGTATTGTTGATGAACCATTCATTGTTGAATCCATACATTGCTGTTGGATCAAATTCAACTTCTGGAGCAACATAGGTTAAGTAAAGTGATACGATTTCGAAAGATCCTGTTGCTGGTGATACACCGGGTTCACCAAAGAGGATAAGGTTTGTGAATGATGCTGCAGTGATGATGACAGTGATTGGATTTTCATCGACAAAGTCAACGCGTTGTTCAAGTGCACCTTGATCGTTTGGTTTAATCAAGACACTCTTACCTGCAGTACCCTTGAGGGTAATGATCATGGTATTGAGTTCAGCAACTTCGAGTGGGTTAAAGGTATTACGAATGGCTGTCCAATCTTGTCCAGCAACCTTCGTATAGTTTACAACCGTAGTTGCACCGTAAGTGAATGTATAGACACCACCATCTAAGGATTCATAACCATCTTCAACTTTATATGAGTAGCTGAGTGTTGCAGATAGAATTTCGAATGTACCTGCTGCTGGGGCAACGCCACCTTCAGCAAATAAGAATAAACTTGTGAATCCAGTTTCTACATAAACTGTGACAACAACAGGTTCTGCACCAAATGTTACCCATTTTTCAAGTGCGCCAGAGTCATTTGGCTTCACAAGAACTTGTTTACCTGCAGTACCGCTTAAGATGACTGTTAAAGTATTCAGACCCATAACATCTTTTGCATCAAATGTACGACGGATCCATTCCCATTCTTGACCTGCGAGTTTATTGTAACCGACAGTAGTCTTTGCATCATCGTAACTAATCGAGTATGCAGTACCATTATTGACGAACCAATTGTTATTTAAGTCATAAACAAATGTGGGATCAAATTCAATTTCTGGAGCAACATAACTTAAAGTGAGAGACACAATTTCAAAGGATCCTGTTGCAGGTGAAACACCGGGTTCACCAAACAAGATGATATTGACGAATGATGCTGCTGTGATGGTGAGTGTGACTGGGTTAGCATCGACAAAGTCAACACGTTGTTCAAGTGCGCCCTGATCGTTTGGTTTCACTAAGACGCTCTTGCCTGCTGTACCCTTTAAGACGATGGTCATCGTATTGAGACCTTCTACTTCTGCAGGAACAAAGACATTACGGATGGCTGACCAATCTTGACCCGCAACCTTCGTGTAGTTCACAACAGTGGTTGCACCATATGTGAATGTGTAAACACCAGCATCCAGAGATTCATAACCTGAAGTGATGGCATAATCGGATGTCTTGAATGTCACGCTGTGGATGGTGAACATACCTGATCCTGTGCCACCTGGAGCAGAGAACATGACAACTTTATTCAATTGACTGAGTTGTGCTTCTGTCATGGTGAGTAAATCGAAGACAAAGACTTGTTTTGTACCATCAAATGTGAATGGCAATTCTTTGACACCTGCGGGTGATTCAACCTTGAGCAAAATGGTCTTACCCGATTGTCCGGTCATTTCAAATTCAAGTTTCGCAAAGTTTGAGAAATCACCATCTAGATTTGCAAACATGAATGCCCAATGTAAATTACTGGTCAATTTTTCATATTCGACTTCATACTCAGTACCGACTTTGGTGATATCGTAAACCATATCGCCGCCATCATACCAGTTTTGAAGACTGAATTCTTTGTCTGTACCATTGTATTCATTGACAAGGAAGACGGGTTCTTCAAAATCATAATCTTCTGTCATGAATGCTTCAATGATGGTAACTTGTCCTGCAGCTGGAGCTAAACCTGCAGCGATAAAGACTTTGAAGTCAACAATTGCATTCTTCTGCTCAGTTGTTAATGTTGAAATGTTAATGACTAATTCTTGAACTGAACCATTTAAGAAAAGGCTAGCTTCGATACTGTTGTATTCATTAGGTTTCGCAATGACCTTGTGTCCTGTTGTACCTTGGAGTTTAAAGACAACATAATTGAAGTCTGCAAAGACACCTTGGACATTGGTCTTTAAGAATGCCCATTCTTTACCGGCTGGTTTGTCGTAGACGATATCTGCATCAGTGCCATCATAAGTAATGACATAAACACCTTCGTCACTGGATTCCCATTTGCTGTTGAAATTGAAAATTTCATCAGTGCCATTGTATTCATTGACATTGGTTGGGATGTTATTATATCCATCATTGACAATGAAACCGGAAGCAACAGTAGTTTCAAATTTGAGCGATGTGATTGTGATTGAACCAACAGACTGTGTCTTACCTGGAGCTGCAATGATGACAACTTTGTCCACTTTAGCTAGGAATGAAGCTGCTGCGTTAAGGTTCCACTGGTATGTCCCTTGGATGCCTGTAACATTGATGCCAATTTCCTTCGCTGGAGTTCCATCATTGGTTTCGAGCTTTAAAAGCATCGTTCCTGAACCCTCAACGGTCAGCACGAGTTTCTTGAAGATCGATAGGTCTTCAGTGATGGTGCGGCTACGCATGAAACCATATGAATATTCAGCTTTAGCATACGTGAATGAGAGTTCGCTTGTGGTATTGGTCGTGATGGTGTATACGCCATCGCCTCCGTCAACCCAATCTCCTAAAACGTTGTATTCTGTGATTTCTGGCGTTGGTGTCGGTTCCGGCTCTGGAGTCGGATCCTGATTGCAGGCAGAAATGAAGAATAGCAACCCAAAGACTAAAACAAATGCAAAAAGTCTTACCGTGTTTCTCATTTGATTCCTCCTATATCATCTAAAAATCTTGAAAATACGGTTAATCGAAACGTTTCGAGTTTTGCATAAAATATAATCCAGATCATATTCTATCCATCTGAAATCGCTTACATTATTATTATAGCAAAGGATTCGACGTGGTGTCAATGAAACTGGCTCAATTGTGTTTTCGATGCAAAGTTCTCCGTTCGACTGTTCATCGAAACGTTTCAATTTCATTATAATGCAACCGCTTTCTTTTTACAATACTTTTGTATATTTTTATGAATTGTAAAATGATGACGTTTGACATTGATTGTCGTATAATGGTGGATGGATGGGGTGGAGGAACGTATGAAAAAGATTTTTAAGTATTTATATAAGGATAAAGTTTTCGTCATCGCGGCTATTTTCGCGGTGATTTCAATGTTTTTTGTACCTCCAACTGAGACGTATTTGTCCTACATCAACTGGAAAGTGCTCATTATCATGTTTACATTGATGCTTGCTGTCGGCGGTTTCTATGAAACTCACTTTTTTGATTATGTTGCAACCAAACTGGTCATTCAGTTTAAGAGTATACGTTGGATTGCTTTGGTACTCGTCCTCACAACATTTTTTCTAGGAATGCTACTCACCAATGATGCAGTGCTTCTAACATTGGTCCCTTTTGCGATATTCATCACTAAAATTACAAAAACAGAAAAGCATGCAGTGATGATTATCATTTTGATGACGATTGCAGCGAACATGGGAAGTGCACTCACACCGATGGGTGACCCACAAAATATCTATCTTTACGCTTTTTATCAAATACCTTTTGGTGAATTCTTAGCTGTCACTTTACCCATCACTGTGATGGGGTTTATGCTTGTATCACTGACTTCAATGATAAGGATTCCTAATGTTCATTGCCAATTAAACATCGTTGCACCGGAAGTCAATCTGAAAAAACTGGCATTATACACCCTTATTTTGATCAATGCCTTACTATCCGTATTAAGAATCATTCCAGAGTGGTACACGTTTGGAATCACCATGATTTTAGGGTTAATCTACGGAAGACATTTATTCAAACGAGTGGATTATACTTTACTCCTTACATTTACCTCGTTTTTCATCTTTACAGGCAATCTATCTCAAATGGATTTCATTTCAAATGCCATTTCAGGACTTTTGGATTCGAGATTTTCGGTTTTCTTCATGGGTCTTTTCACATCGCAATTCATCAGTAATGTCCCTGCAGCAGTTCTTCTTTCCACTTTCACAGATCGATTGTATTGGGCGCCTCTATTACAAGGTGTGAATATTGGTGCGATGGGTACCATCATTGGTTCTCTAGCTAGTTTGATTACTTTTAAGTATGTGATTCGGGAATATCCACAAGAAATGAAGAGGTATTTACTGAATTACACCGTATTATCAGTCATCTTCATCATCATCATTTCATTGGTCACATTATCCATACCTTACTAAAGTAAACTCAGCAAATTTCAGCTGAGTTTTTTTATTGAGTATCTTTTTTAAAAAAACGATTCAAGATTTCAATCAACAAATCAGAAGCATTTTTTGAATAGGCTATTTCTCTTGCAAGCACTGGACGATCGGTGATGATGCCATCCGCATCCAAATCGACAACATTCCGCAATTTTTCTTCCTGATTCACCGTCCACACATAGACTTTCTTTTGTTGTTTGTGAATCACTTCTTTGTATTCATTTTGATTGACGAAAAGAGATTCAGAAAACCCAAACATATCCAATTCAGGTTGTTTTACGAGTTGCTCAATATCCCCATAAAAGGATGATAGCAACAAGAGTGTTTGTATTTCCGGATGTTGATCCTTCATTGACTTTAGCTGTGATTGATTAAAACTTAAGATGACAACATCCTTTTCCATCCCCATTTCTAAGATCAAATCCATCACATTTTGATTGAGTGTTGTCGAGTTGACTTTCAATTCAATAAATACACGGATTCGATCTTTAGTCACTTCGAGTGCTTCTCTGAGTGTCGGGATGGTGACACCTGCATACTCAGTGCTAAACCATGACCCGGCATCTAGCGCTTTTAATTGATTGAGGGATAGGTTATTGATTCTTCTGCTCGAAGAGTCATTGGTTGTTCGAAATGTAGTGGCATCATGAAAGAGCACTGGGACCATATCACTGGTTTCCCTAATGTCGATTTCAACCACGTCTGCACCTTGTAAGATAGCGAGTTCGATGGCTGGTAAGGTGTTTTCTGGAGCATCCCACGAAGCACCCCGATGCGCAACAATTTCTGCAACATTCAAAAATTCAATCGAAGTTTTTTCAGAACCCATGATGGTGATGACATTCATCAAATTGATCGTAAATAAGATCAATAGACCCATGATTGTTCCTTGCTTTATCCAACGTTTTGAGAAGAGTTTGATGGGTTTGGTTTGACGAGGTGCCAACGTGATGATACCCAGTCTTTCCTTTTCTCTATAATACCATGATGAAATTAAGGCATAGTTTACAGGTAGTAAAATCAGTGTTGATAGTAGTGCGATGAACGAATATAAACTGTAAAAGAAAGTTAATGTGATGGATAAGACATACAGCTGTCCTCTTGTCAGAGAAACAACCAAACTGACCATCAAAATCAATCCCGCATAAAACAGATAGAGCACTCCATTTAGGAACAAATTGAGTAGTATGAATTGTACGATTTTCTCAAATCTTTTCCCTTTGAGCATCCGTCTGCTTTCCGCAAATGCTCTTTGTGTTGAGAATCGTTCAATCACAAAATGGTTGATGGTAAATACGGATTCTAAGAAAAGGATACATGCAACTAGAATGACTCCGAAAAAGGCCATTTGAAGCCATAAACTCTGGTTAACTTGTTCAATGATTTGCTGAGGAAGATTGAGGGTCGACGCAATCCCAACGACATGAAAGAGTTCAACCAATATAAAGAAAAGAAATGCAGGACCGATGATCCGTAAACGATACTGCTTCAGTGTTTCATAGACTTTCTTGAGTCCTAAAACAAACAAAGTTTTCAGGGATAATTCTCTTTGATGATATCCATAATCAAAAATAACCGATAAGATAATCAATTCAATGACCATATAGATGGAAAGAATGAATAATACGACGAGGATAACCATGAGGGTCAAAGGCTGAGTCAGATAGGTTAAAAGTGAAGAATTGGTAATGTAAGTGAGTCCGGAGAAACGAATCGATAAAAGAAAGAGCAACCTTGCCAAAGGAAAAATGAGCACAAGACCCAGCGCTCTGTAGGTGAGTTCAAATATAAGCAGTATTTTAAAATGATAGGTGATGCTTGAAATCACATCTTTAATGGTTTTTCTCATTGTTTCCCTCTCTACCATTATACAACAAAAAAGGTATGCGGGGAAACGCATACCTTGGGTTCAAATGATGTTATTTCTTGAGGTTGTAGAAAGACTTGAGTCCTAAATACTGTGCAGAAGATCCAAGTTGATCTTCAATTCTTAGGAGTTGGTTGTATTTTGCAATACGGTCAGTTCTGGAAGCAGAACCTGTCTTGATTTGACCTGCGTTGGTTGCAACAGCGATGTCAGCAATTGTTGTATCTTCTGTTTCACCAGATCTATGTGAAACGACAGCAGTATATCCTGCTCTCTTAGCCATTTCAATCGCATCAAACGTTTCAGTGAGTGTTCCAATTTGGTTCACTTTGATCAAGATAGAGTTTGCAATGCCTTTTTCGATACCATTTGCAAGTTTTTCAGTGTTGGTAACGAATAAATCGTCTCCAACGAGTTGAATCTTAGAACCGAGTAACTTAGACAAATATGCCCAACCTTCCCAGTCATTTTCATCTAAGCCGTCTTCAATGGAGATGATTGGATATTTTGCAATCAAACCTTCATAGAAATGCGCGAGTTCTTTGGATGTGAATTCTTTTCCACCTTCTCCAGCTAAGACATATTTCTTCGTTGTCTTGTTGTAGAATTCAGAAGATGCTACGTCCATACCAAGATAAATATCCTGACCTGGAACAAAGCCAGCCTTCTTGATGGCTTCAATGATGACTTGTAATGCTTCTTCGTTTGAACCTAAGTTAGGTGCGAATCCGCCTTCATCACCAACGCTTGTGTTATATCCCTTCGATTTCAAAACACTCTTTAAGTTATGGAAAACTTCAACGCCCATTCTGATGGCTTCTTTGAATGTTTTCGCACCGACTGGAAGAATCATGAATTCCTGGAAGTCGACGTTGTTATCCGCATGTGATCCACCGTTAATGATGTTCATCATAGGAACAGGAAGTTGTTTTGTATTGAAACCACCAAGATATTGGTACAGTTCAACACCTAAGAAATCAGATGCTGCTCTTGCGACAGCCATGGAAACACCAAGGATGGCGTTTGCACCGAGCTTGGACTTATTCTTAGTTCCATCCAATTCAATCATCAGTTGGTCAATCGCAACCTGGTTGGTCACATCATAACCGATCAATTCTGGTGCAATGACTTCGTTCACATTGTGAACAGCATTTAAAACACCTTTACCTAAATAACGCTTCTTGTCACCGTCTCTTAATTCAACAGCTTCGTGTTCACCTGTTGAAGCACCGGATGGAACAATTGCGCGTCCAAAAGCACCTGAATCTGTGTAAACTTCAACTTCAATCGTTGGGTTACCGCGTGAATCTAATACTTCGCGTGCATAAATATCGCTAATAAATGGCATATTTTCACTCCTTATTTAGTTTATTTGCCTATGTTTCTACTACTATTCATTATACCAAAAAATCTATTGAATCCAAGAAAATGAGTCATAAAAACGTTTACTTCAATGCGCGGTATGCATAAATCGAAGATGCAATGAAAAAGATGACTTCAATCAGGTTCATCACACTGAAAAATGATGTTCTAAAGGGATTAAGAAATGTAAAGAAAGGTATGGGATTTAAGAATCTAAGATAGATACTAAGTTCAGAGACATAATTCATATATAATAAACCCATCAGTGATGTCACATTCATGATGTAGAAAGAAAACCACAAAAAAATCACTGCAATGACTTGAAATCCGATGTGAGGGATCACTTGTGTTTGTCGAATACGTTTGGCTATAAAGTATGCAATGACAAATAGCATGAACCATTGTAGTGAAAGATCAAAGGTGTAGGATAACAACAGTTGAATAGATCCAGCAAGAAGTCCACCGATGATTGAGATAAAAATGCCCTGTCGGATGACGGGCATCAAATCGTCTCTATGAATGAATGTAGAAAATCCTTTAGATGATTTCATGCATAACCTCTTCTAGAGTCAGTATAACATATTAGAGTTCTAAATATTTAATTCTCGGTTTCAATAACATGAATACGATAGAAACCAAGATTCCTTTGGTGAGATTAAACGGAATATAAATCACAAAGAGTGCCCAGAAATACTGACCCCAAGTGAATGGTGAATCTGGTATGAAGCTAAACACATGGAAATGAAGTCTACCACTGATGGATAATACGGGTACATAGGGATTGGGTAGTGTGTAGTAAATGGGTGTTGTGATGAAGAAATTAAGTGCAAATAATATCACTGTCAATATGGAAGCAATCAGAAGGGTTGTGACAATGGTTTCTTTGACTTGATGTTCATTACCATTCATACTCACTTCATAAATAAGCGGTTTTTCATTCAATTTCAATACTTTTCTGGATAAATTGTAGGCAATGATGATGGCAAATGATGCGAACATCGCAATCATTTCACCTACAAGACCATCAGGAGAAAAGCCATTGAAGAGTCTCCGCGCCAAACTGCGGATTAAGACGACAAATAATGTCTCCTTAGTTCCCAAAACAATCAGTGCAACCAAAATCGCCACTTCACTGAAATCGAGTTTCAGGAAATTTGCACCTGGGATCGGCCATGTGATTTCCACAAGTCCGAGAACAATCGATACCGCAGCGAGCGATACCACGTAAAGCATCTTCTTTAAGCGTAAGTAATTTGACATGATGTTGTTTAACCTCCTTATGGTAACAAAAATCGCCAAATCACTTCGGCGATAAAAGAACGTCAAAAGACATCTCTTCTTCCATCCAGACTTTACTGTCGGTCCTTGAGTTACACAAGGTCTGCCCGAAGGCTCGCGGACTATACCGCCGGTCACGAATTTCACGTTGCCCCGAAGTTATTAGATTACGACTTCATTTTATCATCATTTTTATAAAATGCAATCACCCATCATTGAAAACGTTTTTTTTGTATATACTTCCCATCGATTATGTAAAATCAAGTATAATGAAATTGAACAAAACGTTGAAGGAGCATACACATGAATAAAAAATTTGCAGGACTCATCATCATGGATGGTTACGGACTCGCACCCGCAAGCCCATCGAATTCGGTATCACTCGCGAAAAAGCCATTTTTAGACAAACTATTTGCTGAATACCCAAACAATGTCTTATCCGCAAGCGGTGAAGATGTTGGTTTACCCGAAGGTCAGATGGGAAATAGTGAAGTTGGTCATTTGAATTTAGGTGCTGGACGCATTGTCTATCAATCACTCACAAGAATCAATGTTGCAATCAAAGATGGATCATTTTTCCACAATCAGGCATTTCTAGATGCCATCAACCATACGAAAAAACACAACAGTCATTTACACATCTTTGGACTAGTCTCTGATGGCGGTGTCCATTCGTATCCGACACATATTCAAGCCCTACATGACTTAGGCGTATCTCAAGGTGTCACACCTTATCTCCATGCATTCATGGATGGTAGAGATACTGCACAGACATCGGGTTTAGGATTTTTAAATGATTTGATGAAAAAAGGCATGCGTGTCGCAACCGTATCTGGCAGATACTATGCCATGGATCGTGACAATAACTGGGATCGAATCCAAAAAGCATTTGACAATATGGTATTAGGTACCGGTAAACAATATCCAAATGCACTCGAAGGCATTCAAGCCTCCTATGATGCTGGTGTGACTGATGAATTCATCATTCCATTTGTTGTGGATAAAGCAGGATTGATCAAAGATCATGATGCCATCATCTTCGCAAACTTCCGTCCCGATAGAGCCATTCGGATTGCAACTGCATTTTCAAATCCATCAGCAACCAAAGCCTATCAAACTCCAGGTAAAGCAGATTTTGATCCTACACACGCACCTAAAGATATCTTCTTTGTTTCGATGATGCACTACAATGAAACTGTTAAAGGACCACTCGCTTACGAATTACAAACTCTTGATAATCTTTACGGAGAAGTGATCGCAAATGCTGGTTTGAAACAATTAAGAATTGCTGAAACAGAAAAATATGCTCATGTCACCTTCTTCTTTGATGGAGGATCTGAAAGAGACTTAAAAGGATGCACACGCATTCTTGCAGAATCTCCAAAAGTACCAACTTACGATCTCAAACCTGAAATGAGCGCTTTTGAAGTGAAAGATAAAGCCGTCAAAGCGATTTTATCGGGTGAATATGACACCATGATTCTCAATTTCGCAAATCCAGACATGGTTGGACATACAGGCTCCATTGAAGCAACCACAAAAGCTGTTGAAACCGTTGATCAGTGCACGAAAGAAGTCGTTGAAGCGATTTTGTCAATAGGTGGGGTTGCGATTGTGCTCGCAGACCATGGTAACGCTGAGAAGATGAGAGATGAATTCGGTCAACCTCATACCGCTCATACAACCAACTTGGTTCCTGTCGTGATTACAAAACACGATGTGAAATTAGGAACTGGAGCACTTTGTGATGTTGCACCCACATTACTTGATTTACTGGGACTCGATAAACCAAGAGAAATGACTGGAAAGAGTTTAATCATCAAGTAGTCTTATAATTTAAAACAAATGCCATCAAACCCAATAGGCTTGATGGCTATTTTTTTGATTCATTCTTGATTGAACGAAACATGCAAAAAAATGCATGTTGTTAACAGATGAATGGGTTAAAATGCATGATATTGCATCTCAATGAGTCATTAATCTTGTAAGATTTCCATCACATCTAAGTCGTATCCTATTTTCTTAACGGAATCAACCAATTGAATTTCATTGACATCTTTGTCATCATACACAATCTTGCCTATCTTTAAGGCCATATCATACTCAAAATGTTTTGCACCGGAAGAATAGAGTGCATTTTCAATCGACGTCATACAACCGGTACAATGTAACAAACCTTTTAAGCTTACATAAAGAACTGGCATACGTTTCCTCCTATGATTTAAATCATGTGTTTCAAATAGTAATCAATGATACTTTGTGTTCCTTTTTCAGCATATCCTTGGTCAGATAACATTTGATATGCTTTAGCAACCGTCTCAACCACTTCGAGTCTTAAATCCTTCTTTTCATCTAAAACCAGTTTTAAATCCTTTAAGAAGTGCTTCACATAAAATCCTGGCTGATGATCACCTTTGATCATTTTTGCGCCATTGTATTGTGCTTGCCAAGAACTTGCTGATCCACCTGTGATCACAGATAACATCCGTTCTTGATCTAAACCTTTTTCTTTTGCGTAAACTAAAGCTTCTGCAATGCCCATGACATTACCTGCAATGACCGTTTGATTGGCTAATTTGGCATGCATACCTGAACCTGGCTTACCCATATATGTGATTGTTTTTCCCATTTTTTGAAAGAGTGGTAAGACGTGATTGAAAATCGCTTCATCTCCACCAACCATGATGGATAGAGTTGCATTAATCGCACCAATATCGCCTCCAGTGACTGGGGCATCCAACATGAATAAACCTTTTTTAGATGCTTTCTTTTCAAGTTCTATGGCCAGTGTAGGTGATGAAGTCGTCATATCCACCAAAATTGTCTTGGGTTTGACATATTTCATCACTTCTTCATACACTTCTTTCACATCACTTGGATATCCAACGATGGAAAATACGATGTCTGCATCTTTGACACAAGCTTCAATGGATGCATATGCTTTAACAAGGGGTTCTAAAGCTTTGGCTTTATCGATATGTCTATTGTATACACTCACCTCATAGCCTGCTTTTGCAAGATGCAGTGCCATGGGTTTCCCCATCACGCCGGTTCCGATCCAAGCAATTTTCATCATGAGACTTGACTTCTTTCGTTTAACCAAGTCAAAACATCTTGAAAGACCTTTTCACGGTCTAAGTCATTGAATATTTCATGGTAATTATCAGGATAGATAATCAGTTTTTTATCTTCCAAAGGAATCAATTGTAAAAGGCGTTCTGAAAAAGCATGAGGTACGATTTTATCGTTACCACCATGCAAAAGCAAAACAGGTGTTTGATAATACTTAAGATTTCTGTTGAGATATCTTACTCCGCTGACAAACATATTGCCCGCCAGTGAAAAGTAAAATTTCTTTAGGTTCAAGGGGTCTTGGATATAGGCTTCTTCAACCGCCTTGATTCTTGAAAGTTGATCATCCGCAAAGTTTGTTTTCTTGGTTAGGAAACCGAGCCACTTATAACCAATGAATCGGAATGGAAGAACATCTTTAATGAAATATGAGGGTGCGGCTGATGAGATGATACCATCAGTATCTTGGTATTTGACTGCATAAAGATTGACAATCATTCCACCCATGGAATGTCCGAGCAAGTAAATCTTTTTAGGATTCTTCTTTTTCTCTTCAACGACTAAGGCATGCAAATCATCAATGAATTGATGGAAGCTCTTGAGTGCACCCCTTTTTCCTTGACTTTGTCCATGTCCTCTCACATCATAACGAACAACGGAAAATCCTGCACCGTTTAATTTTTCAGTGATTTCTTGATATCTTCCTGAGTGCTCAGCGATTCCATGTGTAATGATGACGGTCCCTTTTGGATTTTCGACATCATCTCTTTTGACATAAAGTAGTATGTGATTGATAAGCATCGTAACAGCTCCTTTACCCTTATTATACCCAAAAACAGGACAAAGCGTGTCAATTCGTGATAAGATATGAGTAATGATGGGTTAAGGAAAAAAGAACATGAAGAAAATTATCCTCTTTCTATTGATACTTTCCATTTTCATCTTGATTCCAATGAATCATGTATCCGCTGATACTGGACCGAGACCTACTCTTGAAATTGAAGTGGTCGGTGTCAGTCAGCCTTTTTATATTGATCTTTTAATATTGGCTGAGGTTGATCAAGAAAAAATCAATGAAGTAAGAGAAGCGATGGAATCGGATGAAATCTATTATGGCAGAGTCGTTCCAGAAGACTTGTATTTTGTCCGTGCCAATGATTATGTGCCTTCTATACTGACAACAAAGTCACCGACCTATTACCGATTGACCATGGAAAACGAGCATTTATTTACACTCAATGTCCCTCAAACATTTAAAGTTCTTCTTTTATTTGAAGATGGAAACTATATTACTTCCAAATTGATTGAACCTACATTGTTTAACTCAAAAATTAGAGTATCGATGACGAACGTCGATACACTGATCACGCAGACTGATGTGGGTTCTGTCGAAGAAATATTCCCGGTTGCAACCATGACGTTTGATCTTGCGTTAAGAATACTTGGTACCATCGTCGTAGAATTTATGGTGCTTGTTCTGTTTGGATATTTTGAAAAGAAAAGCTATCTGTTTGTGATGTATGTCAACTTATTCACACAAGTGACTCTGACCCTATTTATGTTTGTCACTAAATTCTATTTTTCTCCAATCTTTGGTGAATTGATTGTCTTACTCATCGGTGAAACATTCATCTTTGCCTTTGAGATACTGATTTATCGAAAGTACTTGAAAGAACATGGCAAACAAAGAGCTGTCCTCTACGGACTCATTGCCAATACAGTGAGTCTACTTGCGAGTTTTTCAATCGTGATTCTGTACATCAATTTCTAAGGCAGGCATGGCAAGACAGCCATGCTTTTTATTTTTAAAAATAAAGATGTGAGCATCATCTTCACTTTAAAAATAAAAATATGTTGTATAATGAGTATAGAAAACGCTTTTAGGAGATATCAATGAAAACAACTGCACTATACGAAAAACACCTAGCGTTAAACGCGAGAATGATTGAGTATGCTGGATTTTCAATGCCCTTGTCTTATGCAGGTATTACAGAAGAGCATATCGCTGTTCGTACTGGCATGGGCATTTTTGATGTATCGCATATGGGTGAATTTTTAGTTGATGGGAAAGATGCACTAAAGTTTGTGAATCATATCGTCACCAACATCATTCCAGAAGACTTAACCAAAGTCACGTATGCACTGTTTTGTAACGAAGAAGGCTTTGTTGTCGATGACCTACTTGTCTATGTTATCAAACCTGAACAAGTGCTTCTTGTGGTGAATGCAGGTAACATTGATAAGGATTTTGATTGGGTCGTTAGACAAAGCAAGTCTTTTGATGTTACCGTGAGAAATGTGAGTACATCCTATAGTCAAGTTGCCATTCAAGGACCTGAAGTCATCGATCATATCGAAACCATCATGGGTGTTCCAGGTTCTGATCTTAAATTCATGACGTACAAAGTCGTGCCCTTTAAAGAAGGATACGTCATCTTATCTAGAACCGGTTATACCGGTGAAGATGGATTTGAAATCTATGGTACACATGATTTGGTCACTCAAGTTTGGGATCATGCGATCCAAGCTGGAGCAAAACCCTGTGGTCTTGGCGCGAGAGATACACTCCGTTTTGAAGCAAATCTCCCCCTGTATGGTCATGAAATCGATGATACCATCAATCCAGTGGAAGCAGGCTTAAATTTCGCTGTGAAACTCGATAAACCTTTCATTGGAAGAGATGCACTCTTGGCTTATAAAGAAAACCCAAGACGTAAGGTTGTAGGTCTTGAACTTCTAGAACGCAACATTCCAAGACATGGTTATGAAGTTTATCAAGGTGATGAATTAGTCGGTAAGATCACAACAGGTTATTTACTCCCCAATGTTGAAACACCACTGGCTTGTGCACTGGTTGATATCAAAGCAAGCGAATTAGGCACTGAACTCTATGTCTTAATCCGTAAGAATAAAGTGCCAGCACGTGTTAGAAATCGTAAATTCTACATCAAGAATTACAAAAAATAGGAGGATTCACATGATTAAAGAAGGATTGCTTTACGCAGAAACCCATGAATGGGTCAAAACCGAAGGTAACGTTGCCTATGTCGGTATTTCAGATCATGCACAACATGCATTAGGATCTGTTGTTTTCATTGAATTGCCCAAAGTCGGTAAAACGATTGCCAAAGGCGATACGTTTGGAGCTGTTGAGTCTGTGAAGGCTGCATCAGACCTCTATTTACCCGTTTCTGGTAAGATCATTGAAGTGAACAAAAACTTAGAACGTTCTCCAGAATTGATTAACGATGATCCATATGGCAGCTGGGTTGTCAAAATTGAATTAACCAATCCTAAAGAATTATCATCATTACTCACACCAGAAGCTTACGCACCACTTTGCGAGGAGTAAGTCCACATGCATAAATACCTTCCCCATACGGCTGAGGATATTGATGCGATGTTAAAGGTCTCGGGAGCAACTTCTCTCGATGACCTCTTTTCATCCATTCCTAAAAAACTCAAGCTGACAAAACCCTATAATATTCCAAGTGCACTCTCTGATGATGCACTCACGAAACACATGAAACAACTGGCATCAATGAACCACGAGCTTGTTATTTTTAGAGGTGCTGGAGCTTATGACCACTATACACCTTCTATCGTGAAAGCCTTGATTAGTCGCCAGGAATTTTTGACCTCCTATACACCTTACCAACCTGAAGTTGCTCAAGGTACACTTCAATACATTTTTGAATATCAATCGATGATTTGTGAACTGACTGGCATGGAAGTATCTAACGCTTCGATGTATGATGGCGCTACTGCTGCTGCGGAAGCCATGTTCATGGCGCATGCTCAAACGGAATCGAAAACCATCTTGATCAGTTCGACTGTGAATCCAAGATTGATTGAAGTTGTGAAAACTGCTGGTAAGTATCGTGATATCGACGTTGTGATTGTTCCTGAAAAGGATGGTTCAACGGATTTATCATTCGTCCAAGCACACGGTGCGGGTACGATGGGTTTACTCATTCAAAATCCGAATTACTATGGTATTGTTGAAAATTATGATGGATTTGCTGATGTTGTTCACGCCCATGAAGGTTTACTCATCATGGTCGGTGAAGGACAACACTTAGCCCTTTATAAATCTCAAGGCGATTACAATGCAGATATCGCGGTCGGTGATCTCCAATCATTTGGTCTTCCACTTTCTTTCGGAGGCGCATATGGTGGATATCTTGCAACCAAGATGAAGTACGTGAGAAAGATGCCAGGACGCATTTGCGGCATGACAACTGATGTCGATGGAAAGCGTGCATTCGTTTTGACATTGCAAGCCAGAGAACAACACATTCGTCGTGCCAAAGCGAATTCCAATATTTGTTCGAATCAATCATTAATGGCGCTCGCGACAACCGTTTATTTATCCACCATGGGTAAACAAGGGTTGATTGATGTTGCAACCGAATCGATGAAGGGTGCACACTATTTATATCAAGAACTCCTAAAAACGAAGAAATTCGAAGTTGTTTATACGAAACCATTCTTCAAAGAGTTTGTTTTAAAAGCGAATTTCAACGTCGAAGCATTTGAACAATCACTCCTTCAAGAGGGTATCTTAGGACCTCTTCATATCGGTAACCATCATCTTCTATTTGCGGTTACTGAAAAGCGGAGTAAGGCCGAAATTGATCAACTCGTGAGAAAGGTGGTCAATCAATAATGAAATACTACAACAAACTGATTTTTGAAATCTCAAAACCAGGTCGTATTGGTTATAACTTAGAACATACATCATTACCTGAAGTTCAGATTCCTAGTGAACTGAAAAGAGTTCAAACTGCCTTACTTCCTGAAGTCTCGGAATTTGATGTGGTTCGTCATTTCACAAATGTTTCTCAGAAGAATTTTGGTGTTGAAACAGGCTTCTATCCTTTAGGATCTTGTACAATGAAGTATAACCCCAAAATTAACGATGAACTTGCAGGTTTATCCGGTTTTGCAAATATTCATCCTTTGCAACCGAATGAAACCGTTCAAGGTTTACTCAAACTCTATTTTGATACTCAACAGATCCTATCTGAAATTTCCGGTCTTGCCAAATATTCTTTAAACCCATTTGCAGGTGCACATGGTGAACTTGCAGGACTCATGATCATTAAAGCTTACCATCAAAAACGTGGAGATTTCAAACGTAATAAAATTATCGTTCCAGATTCTGCACATGGAACCAATCCTGCAAGTGCAACCGTATGTGGCTTTGATGTCGTTGAAATCAAATCGAATCCAGATGGAACTGTCAATTTAGAAGCATTGAAAGCTGTACTCTCAGATGAGATTGCAGGACTCATGCTCACCAATCCAAACACAGCTGGTGTCTTTGAAAAAGACATCCTAGAAATCTCTAAGATTGTCCATAATGCTGGCGGATTACTCTACTATGATGGAGCAAACTTAAATGCATTACTCGGTATGTCTAGACCCGGAGATATGGGATTTGACATCATGCACATCAATCTCCATAAGACCTTCTCAACACCTCACGGTGGTGGTGGTCCAGGATCTGGTCCAGTTGGCGTGAATGAAAAACTTGTTGAATTCTTGCCAAACCCCATCATTGAAAAAGATGGCAATCACTACTTCTTCAAAGATTCAAAAGATTCGATTGGAGCACTTGGCCAGTTTTATGGTAATGCTTCTGTCTACATTCGTGCCTATGTCTATTTAATGACACTGGGTAAAGAATCGATGAGTAAAGTCGGACCTTACGCAGTCTTGAATGCGAACTACATCAAAGAATCGCTCAAGGACTTATTCAATTTACCCATCAAGGGTTTCTGTATGCATGAGTTCGTCTTTGATGGTTTGAAAGATGATTCCACAGGTGTGAAGACACTTGATCTTGCCAAGAGATTACTCGATTATGGTTATCATGCACCTACTGTTTACTTCCCATTGATCTTTTCACAATCGATGATGATTGAACCGACAGAAGTCGAGTCTAAAGAGACTTTAGATGAATTCATTAACATCATGCGTATTGTTGTTAAGGAAGCGTTAGAACAGCCTGAACTCGTCAAAACTGCACCACATAACACCATTGTCAGACGTTTGGATGAAGCTAAAGCAGCCAGACAACCGATTTTAAAATTTAGAGATATTAAGTAATTGATTCAAGAGTCACAGCCCAAATCAAGTTCATCGATTTGGGTTTTTGTTATATGTAATAATCCTTTTTTATAATCTTAATTAGAATTTTCATCAAATGCACTTAGACATATCATATTTTTATAACTATTATGAATAAATTGTTCTTATTCATAATCTTTTTGTATAGCCTCAATTTCTTATGATATCATTTGAAATTGATATTGACTTTATATATAATTGCTACGTATCGAACATCAAAAAAGGAGAATAAAGATGAAGAAAAGATTACTCATGATTACATTCGCACTGGTGTCCTTATTGACACTTGTGGCATGCAATACGGAAGAGACACCGGATTATAGCGGTGTATTTACAGGATATTCATGGGCTGGTGAAGCAACAGGTGTCACTTTTGAAGATGCCACTCAAAGAATCAAAACGACGCTTTATATTGCTAAAACAGGCATCATTGCTGATGCATCCATGGATTTTGAAATTTTAAGAAATGGTGTATGGGTTTCTAGATTAATTACAGAAGGTGCAGTTACAATTAATTACGAAGTAGATCCTACTGCTGCAATTCCATCGCCATATACGGTTGGAACCTCCATGTTCAATACTGGATCACTCGAAAGAATGAGTCTTTATGCAGTGGGTGTGAATCCGACCCAGACAGTCGCATTGATGCTTGTGGATCCAGTGACACGATATCAGTTTGAATACAAGTTTGGTAGTGATTTTGATTACACGACCCCTATTTCTCAACTCACTATTGGTAGTGGACTTGCAGTACCTGCAGTCAGAACAGCAGGTGGTGCAAATCTCGTTGTCACGGATTGGGAAACTGTATCGGCTAAGCACTTCTTTAATATGAACACTTGGTCTCATGTATCAACTGATACCGGCGTTCTTGAAGGTGTTACAGGAACAACTACAGTGAGACAAATGCTTGAAAAACTGGGAGTTACATTTACGAATAATCTTCCCCAAGCAATGGATCCTGTTCATGGTTATTTAGGATTGGGTGGTTGGAGTGGAAACTATGAAGCAGTTCGTCAATTCTTGATTGGCAAAAGTGCTCTTGAAATCACATCCTTAGTGAATTGGTCGGATCCCAAATATGCCAACTCCATCAATGAGCTCAATCAGTTTGGTTTGATTTCTGGAGCAACAGCAACTGCTCAAGATTCCTTTGATACGATTGCAGGAGCAACTATTAGAATGTCTAGAGAATCTACCTCTTATCAAAGAGCGTTGGTTGCTGCTGGACTCTTAGATCCTTCACAAGTCATCATCGGTCGATTCTAAATATGATCAAAAATGCAACCACCGCGGTTGCATTTTTGTTTATGAATGATTAGATTAATGTCTCTACATCTTGTACTTCTTTGATACACAAAGCGGATTCATTTTTTGAGCTGTTGACCAGTGTCGATACTGGATAATATGTCATTAAATTTGAATCGTAAGGCTTCAATATCTTTGATAAAGTGTTGATGTTCTTTTCAAAGGGATTGAGCCAAAGCTTCTTTGATTCTGCTTCTAAGATGACCGGCATACGGTCATGGATCGGTTCCATCAGTGAGTTAGCTTCTATGGTGACGATGGTACATGTATGAACTTTCGTACCATCTTCTTTACTCCATGTGCTCCAAAGGCCCGCCATTGGAAAAATTGATTTGTCTTTTTGATGAATATAGAGAGGTTTCTTATCGGATTTATCTTTTTTCCATTCATAGAATCCATCAGCTAGTATGATGCATCTTTTCGATTTAAAAGCTTCTTGGTAAGCAGGTTTTTCTGTCAGTGTTTCTGATTTTGCATTGATCATGGAATATGCTAATTTTTCATCTTTTGCAAATGACGGCAAAAATCCCCATCTGAGCAGTCCCACTCTGTTTTTCTTGCCATCATTGATGATCGCAATCACATCTTGACCGGGTGCAACATTGTATCTTGGGAGGTCAAAAAGACGTTCATCGAGATCGATATCATAATCTTCTTTGAGATATTCTCTCAGTTCATCGATGGAAACTGTGATGGTAAAACGTCCACACATGAGAAGCACTTCCTTTCAGTTTTATTATAGCATAAATAAAAGCCCTCTTCGATTGAAGAGGGACCTGGTTATAATTCCATTTCTTTGATGACGGAGATAGCAATCTGGTCATAGACTTTACCTTGTTCTTCTTTGCCTGAGAAGAGGTAGCCATCTTTCGGTTGTCCAATAGGGACTTGTCCGAGCATATGAACACCAAGTTTTTTCGCGACTGTTTCACCGCCACCTTGTCCAAAGATAAATTCTCTGACTTGATTGCAGGGATTTAAGTAATAACTCATATTTTCAACGACACCAATCACTTCATGACCAATGTTTTGTGCACCAATACCTGCTTTCACAGCGACTTGGCTTGCGTTTGGATGTGGGGTTGTGACGACTAAAATCTTTGATTTTGGTACATAGGTCTTCACATCAAGTGCAACATCACCTGTTCCTGGTGGAAGATCGATTAAAACAATATCAATACCATCTGTCCATTTAACACCATTGAAGAAATGGACAAGCATTTTGCCTAGCATCGGTCCACGCCACATGAGTGGTTTTTCAGGTGGCATGAAAAATTCTGTTGAAATCACTTCAATGCCATCTTGAGCAAGTGGAATCATTTTTTCATCTTCAGTTGAAGAAAGAGGTTTGATGCCTACTTTTAAAATCGCTGGAATTGAAGGACCATACACATCGGCATCAATGATTCCAACCTTTTTTCCTTTTCTAATCAGTGCAGCAGCAAGATTTGCAGTGACTGTGGATTTACCCACGCCACCTTTACCGGATGCAACTGCCAAATATTTGATGGGTTTTTCACCAACGGGAACAAACTCCGATTCGAAAAAGTCGAGTTTGATTCCTGGAAAACCCATTTCCAGTTTCACCATTTTGATGATTTGGATTTTTAACGCATTTTCGTGTTTCACTTTGTCTTTTAAATAAATTTCGACTTCAGCTACACCTGTTGGACCTACGACTAATTTTTTGATACCATTCACGGCTTTTAGGGGTTGATTAAACCCTGGATCGATGATCTCTTCAAGTCGTTTTCTTAATACATCATATGTCATGAACATTCACCTCTTTCCTATTATAGCAAATCTAGACTTAATAGAGTAGTGATTTAGTTGCTAGGTTGAATATGATTACGTTACAAATCAGTGAAAATATGGTAAGATACGAAAGTGAAGCA
The DNA here is from genome assembly GCA_024709245.1 of Acholeplasmataceae bacterium. GTDB lineage: Bacteria > Bacillota_I > Bacilli_A > Acholeplasmatales > Acholeplasmataceae > Peloplasma. The sequence goes on from JANJXB010000020.1 coordinate 23,156, forward strand.
TGATTGCTTACATAAGTCATTTTGATGATTGGAGTTGTCTATGGATAAAACATTTGTCTTAAAATCAGAAACCGGACTCCATGCGAGACCGGCAACCAATTTTGTAAGATTCATTTCAGAATTACCTGCATCGATTTATCTGATTCATAAGGATTTCGTTGCAGATGCAAAGTCAATCATGGCTATTTTATCACTAGGTTTAGCCAAAGGTGAAACCTTTACTATGAGGGTTGAATCTCATGATCCTGAAATCATGAAGAGCATTGAACTCTATTTGAAAGATCATAATCTCATTTAATAAAGGTACATCCCTATAACTTTACTCTTGATCTATAATGATATATATTCTCAACTGGTAACAATTCATTAAATACTACATATATGGCTGACCGTTCTCATCGAGAATGGTCATTTCTTTGCTAAAATGAAAATGATTCAATGTAGAGTATGTTAATTTGCCCTCGATATTCACCACTACATCCTGGAGTGTTGTATATAGATAGGTACACAATAGTTCGTGTACTCTTTACCCTCATTATTCCCCATAATGTTTAGTTCCACTTAACACCTAGCATGGGTAGTCTGCTGTAACGTGGCCATCAATAAAGCCAGGTTACACACACAATATTGAATCTAAACTTTTAAACTGCCTTTTAACTTCAAGTTGCTATTCTACATATCCTTCTTT
>JANJXB010000042.1 GCA_024709245.1 Acholeplasmataceae bacterium
CTTTGATAATCATATGCATGATGATAAAGCGCATCTTTAATGATGCTTTCGATTTCTTCAACAGTACTATTTTTAACTTGTTCTTTGGTGAGCGTGAGTTGATAATTGAGTTCGATGCTTCGATTTTTACGTTTGAATAACGCCCATCTCGGCTTGGATAAATACCCGCCTCTCACATTGCATGTGATGACATCGAGCTCAAGTTTTTTAATCAGTTTCATGGTGGAAGGTTCAATGAAACCTGTCTCTCCGTAGAAAGTTGTATCCCCTTCAGGAAATATTAAAATGGGATATCCTCGTTTGATGGCACCTATCAATTCTCTGACCGTTGCAGAATCACTTTGACCTTTGGATTTCGATATAACATGAGCAACTTGAGTCATCAGAAACTTCGTTGCATTCTTCTTAAACAATGTCTGATTGGCAACGATGAAAGGAACTTTTTTGAGAATCAAGGGAACATGAACAACATCAATGACAAAGGTATGATTAGCTAAAATAATATACGGTTCCTTGCGTTTAAAATCAACACCTTCACCCCGAATGACTTTTCGCTTTGCATCCATTCTCATCCATAGTTTGACAATGGGTCTAAGCAATCCCATGATGATATCCTGCTGAAGATCTTTAGGTTTTCTTTTCATACGTTCACCTAGAAATGGAGCATGTAGTACTGCAATGCAATGAGTGTTTTTCCATCGGTAATGACATTGGATTTCAACAAAGCAGGAATATCTTCTGGATTGATCAACAATAAATCGATATCTTCATCCTCATCCATGGCTTTCGGCATGTGCTTTTTCGTGCAGTTTTTTGCGATGAAAATATCAAGTTTCTCATCTGAATATCCTACACAGGGATGAAATTGAAACATCAATTCCCATTCGTTCGAAATATAACCTGTTTCTTCTTCCAACTCTCTTTTTGCACATGTTAACCCATCTTCATGGACATGGTCCTTTTTTCCCGCTGGAATCTCGATGGAAACATGCGATATCGGATAACGATACTGTTGAGTAAGGATGATTTTGCCATCTTGAGTCATCGGTAAAACAGAAGCACCACCTGGATGCTTCAATACAATTCTTTGACTTGTTCTTCCATTCTTGAGTTCAACTTCATCTTCGTACAATTTCAAGAATGAGCACTCGTATTTGAGTTGGCTCCGTTTTGTCTTTTCGTTCATATGAACCTCGATTTCATTTCTGTTGTTTGGAATGAATGTGCTTATCTTTTTGAATCACGTAATGATAGAAAATATTGATGGTGTCTTCAATCACTTTTGGATTCACATGATCCAATGTATCTTGAGGTGTATGATAGACTGCACTTCGATTGGAATTGGTCCATGGCATACCAATCAAAGTTGTTGATTTCACACCAATTTTAGCAAGTTCTGCTGCATCGGTACCTCCTGTTAGGAATGCAAGATCCTGTGTCTTGGTTTTGATATTCAATGAAGAAGCAATCTCGACTAAATCATGTGTCAAATCACTATCGAGTTTCACAGTATTGTTTAAGTCACTGGTCAAGAAAAACAATTCCTTTTCATCGTATAGACAATCTGCATTTAACAAATACGCGGGATGTTTTTTGAGCATTGCCTGATGTTTTTTTGCAAAAGCTCTGGCTCCTCTTAATCCTTCTTCTTCAGCATCAAATGACACAATCCATAATCGGGTGTGTTTTAAACCTTTTTTCTCCCGCTTCAGTTCCGAAAAATGACGTCCGAGTGCAATCGCAATCATAGATGCAACCAAATTGTCACCAGCACCAGGAGTGCCTTTTTTGGATGAGAAAAACCACATCTGACCAACTAACAATACCGACAAACTTGCTAGAATTCTTATTGACCAGCTTAAAATGAGCACATTCGGCACAAAATGAAGCAATAGAGATGAAAAAAGCAATCCGAAAACTAAGGCAATTGACCCTGTTGTTCTCAGGTTATATAAATTGGGTTGATGAATGAAAAAATTAAAGATATGTGCTGAATCATGATGACCACTGATGATGATATCTTGCAAGACTTCACCTTCAGGTTCGATGACTCCATAAACATTTTTTGCTTTCTTTTTGGGATAGAAACGATCAAGCATGGGTTGATACAAAATAAACTGGATAAATAAAATGAAAATCGATAAAAATGCCAAAGATGCTGTAATCCAGTAATAACCTAGCCATAGAAGGATGGTTCCAAGGATAAAATTAAAAACGAGAATTCTTATCCAACCTAAAAATGCACCTTGATAAATATGAAAATCATCTTGATGTGCATGATCTGCGAAGCTCTTGATGTCTTCATATAAGGTATCTGCTGCTTTTAAATCACTATCGGTGCCAGCAAGTCTGGGACCATGCTGATTGATTAATTCCTGTGTCTTTCGAAATACTTCTTGTCTTAAAATGAGCTTATTCATGAAAATCCTCCAAGGAGCCGTCCAAACGGGGCTATCACATCTCTATCATTATACTACTTTTTTTAAAAATGTAAGCGCTTATCAAAAACGAGCTTACGCCCGTTTAATCCAGTGTAATCGATTGGTATTTTTTAACTTCATCCGTGATGAGGTTACCACCATGAATATCATATGTTACAATGGCTGGAAAATCTTCAACCACCAGTCTGTAGATGGCTTCTGATCCTAAATCAGGATACATGACAACGGTACTTTCTTTCACTTTTCGAGATAATAAGGCACCTGCTCCACCGACTGCTTGCAAATAGACACCTTTTTTATCCATCATATCCTTGATGAACTCATCGGATCGATCACCTTTTCCAATCATGACCTTTAATCCAATATCCATCAATGTTGATGAATAGGAATCCATTCGATAACTGGAAGTTGGTCCGCATGATCCAATAGGTCTTCCTGTTTTGGCAGGTGTTGGCCCAACATAGTAAATCACTTGTCCATGAAAATCAATGGGTAATGTTTCTCCTCTACTTAAAGCTTCAACCATTCGTTTATGTGCAGCATCTCTACCTGTATAAATGACACCTGAAAAATAAACGATGTCTCCAGCTTTCATGCGCTCAATGTCTTGAGGTGTTACGGGTGTTTGAATATTCATATGATCACCTAAATCAATCTTTCCTTGTGTCTGGATGCATGACACTGTAAATTCACAGCAACCGGTAATGATGCAATATGGCAGGGATATGCATTAATTTTCACTGCTAACGCAGTGGTTGAACCACCAAATCCCATGGGTCCCACACCCAATCGATTGATTTCTTCAAGCAATTCTTTTTCAAGTTTGGCAAGGACAGGATCGGGACTTTCATCTGCTAAATCTCTCATAATCGCTTCCTTGGCAATGAGTGCCGACTTTTCAAGATTACCTCCAATGCCTACACCGACAACAAGTGGTGGACATGGTTTTCCACCTGCATAAAAAATGGTATGAAGCACTAATTTCTTGATTCCTTCAATGCCATCGGATGGAATGAGCATTTTGACAAGGCTCATATTCTCACTTCCTCCACCTTTTGGTGCAAGTGTGATTTTGATTTTCTCACCTGGAACTAACTTCACATGAATGACACCTGGAGTGTTATCATTGGTATTCCCACGTGTGATTGGATGCTTGGCAACTGAATTACGAAGCAGACCTTCCTTATACGCTTGTCGAATGCCTTCGTTGATGGCATCATACAAATCGCCTTCCAAGTGGACATCATAACCCAGTTCAACAAAAACAACGACCATTCCAGTATCTTGACACATGGGTTCATTCGAATCCATTGCGATGATATCATTCTCAATGATTTGTTCGATAACATTTTTGCCGATTTCTGACTTTTCTTTTGCGAAAGCTTCTCTCAATCGATCGATAAAAGACTTGCCAATATTACAATTGGCATCGATTGCGAGTTCTTTCACAGTTTGTGTAATGAGACTCATTTTTACATTTCGCATAGTTTTCACCCAAACTCATTATATCATCAAAAAATCGTAAACGCAAAACGACTGTTCACTGTTGTTTTTTTGTCGTCTTTGTATTAAAATACAAGTGTATGTAAGCGTTTTAATCAGATTAGGCAAACTCAGTTTTTGGCACCGGAGGAAAACATGAAGTCAATCGTTATTGGAGTCATTGGAGCTGACGTTCATGCTGTCGGCAATAGAATCATCGAGTATACGTTAACCCGCGAAGGATATAATGTTGTCAATGTCGGCGTGTTATCGTCACAAGAGGATTTTATACATGCAGCAATCGAAACGTCGGCTCGTTTAATTATGGTATCATCGCTTTATGGACATGGCGAACTTGACTGCAGAGGTATGCGGGAGAAGTGTGAAGAAGCCGGTCTTTCGAATGTTTTACTTTATGTAGGTGGAAACATTGTCGTCGGCAAACAAAATTTCGCTGAAGTCGAAAAAAGATTTAAAGACATGGGTTTTGATCGCGTCTATCCACCAGGAACAACCATTGATGATGTTTTAGACACCATTAAAGCTGATCTTGGAGATTAAGATGAATAACTATTTACTCGTTGATTTTGGATCGACTTTCACAAAATTAACAGCCGTCGATCTTAAACAAGAAGATATCATTGCAACTGCAAAATCCATTACAACCGTCGAGACCAATATCATCGACGGTTATGAATCTGCATTGAAGCAATTGTATCAAAAGATGGGATATGTTCACTTTGATAAAGTCATCGCGTGTTCTTCTGCAGCAGGTGGTTTGAAAATGGTTGCCATTGGACTTGTTGAAGAATTAACGACTGAAGCTGCAAAACGTGTATGTCTTGGTGCTGGCGCTAAAGTTGAACTTGTTCTATCACATCACATCAACAAAGCAGAAATCCAAAGTATTCTCGATCACAACATCGACATCGTTCTACTTGCCGGAGGAGCAAACGGCGGCAATTCTGAATGTGTCATTCACAATGCTAAACAGCTTGCAAAATCATCGGTGACTGCGCCGATTGTTTTTGCGGGAAACAAGGATGCTGCTGATGAGATTCGTACGATTTTAACAGAGGCTCATAAAACATTTTACATATGTGAAAATGTGATGCCCCGTCTCAATGTCTTAAACATCGAAAGTGCTAAAGATACCATTAAATCAATCTTCGTAAAAAACATCATCGAAGCAAAAGGAATTAAAAAAGTTGAGGAAATCATTGATCGTGTTGTGCTTCCCACGCCAAATGCAGTGTTGATGGCTGCAGAATTGCTATCCAAAGGTTTCGCAGATGAAACTGGTTTAGGTGAACTCATGATGATTGACTTGGGTGGAGCAACAACTGATGTCTACTCGATGTCGCTTGGTCTACCCACTCAAATGAATGCGATGATGACTGGACTTGAAGAACCTTTCGCAAAACGAACCGTTGAGGGAGATCTCGGTATGAGATACTCGGCTTTAGGTGTCTTACAATCGTTATCACAATCAGAAATCAGTCATTGGCAAAAACAAGGAATTGATTTGATCAGTGAAACAAAAATGCGATACGATCACATCGAATTCATTCCTCAAACAGATCATGACTACGAAATCGAAGATGTCATTGCGGGACGTTGCATTGACATTTCCATCTCAAGACATGTCGGAACACTGAAAAGCATCTATACACCCATGGGCATGATGTACCAGCAGACGGGTAAAGATTTGACAAAGACAAAGTACATGATTGGTACTGGAGGTGTCGTCATTTCAAGCAAAAACCCGAAATCGATGCTCAGTCATGCACTTTATCAGGAATCAAAACCCTTGGAGTTAAGACCTAAACATCCAGAGTTTCTCCTGGATCAAGACTATATACTCTCGGCGATGGGACTACTATCCATCGATTATCCAGAAATCGCATTACGTATCATGAAAAAACGAATCATCCACATCTAGGAGAAAATATATGCATGTTGTCAATCAAAAATGGACATTAGAAAAATTTCTTGAAGTACGTAAGGAAGTCCTTGCTTCCTGGCCAACCGGATCGGACCCATTGCTCGATTTGGATACTGCCATCGAAACATTGAAAAAGGTTCCACCGTATAAGAATTTTGCACTCAAACTCGTTGAAGCTAAAAAACAAGGACGTACACTCATACAACCCCGTGCAGGTGTTGCTTTACTCAATGAGCATATCGACTTGATGCGTCATCTTGAAAAAGCTGGAGCTGACTTCTTACCTGCAACCATCGATTCATACACTAGACAAAACAGATATCACGAAGCCGAAGAAGGTATTCGTGTCTCTCAGCGTGAAGGAAGATCGATGCTCAATGGTTTTCCAGCAGTCAACCATGGGGTTAAAGCTTGTAAGGAAGTTTTGGATTCTGTCAATCTTCCAGTTCAAGCTAGACATGGTACCCCCGATGGCAGATTGCTTGCAGAGATCACACATGCTGCAGGTTGGACATCCAATGAAGGTGGAGGTATTTCTTACAATCTCCCCTATGCTAAAAACATTTCGATAGCCGATTCGATTTACTTCTGGCAGTACTGCGATAGACTCGTTGGATTTTATGAAGATCATGGAATTCACATCAATCGAGAACCCTTTGGTCCATTAACAGGAACATTGGTCCCACCCTCGATTGCCATAGCCATTGGAATCATTGAAGCGTTACTCGCTGCTGAACAAGGCGTCCGGAATATCACAGTTGGGTATGGTCAGTGTGGTAATGTCATCCAAGACATTGCAGCGATTCAAATGTTGCAAGAACTCACCGATGAGTATTTGAAGAAAAACCATTACGATGTATTCGTCACGACTGTATTTCATCAGTGGATGGGAGGATTCCCACAGGATGAGGCAAAAGCTGCAGGACTGATTGCCATGGCTTCAACCGTGGCTGCACTTGCAGGAGCAACCAAGATGATCACCAAGACACCTTATGAATCCATTGGTGTACCTACCAAAGAAATCAATGCCTATGGTATTAGAACATCAAAAATGGTTGTATCTCTCTTGAAAGACCAAAAAATGCCTCCTTCTAATCAACTCAAGATTGAAAGAGAACAAATCAGATGTGAAGTCAATAGCATGTTAAAAACGGTTTATGAATTGGGAAATGGGGATCTTGCTCAAGGGACCATCAAGGCTTTCGAACTTGGTGTCATTGACGTTCCCTTTGCTCCATCGAAACAAAATCAAAACAAGGTTCTTCCTGCAAGAGATAACGAAGGATGTGTTCGCATTCTTGAATTCGGTAATCTCGGCATGACACAAGAAATCAAAGATTTCCACAAAGCTAAATTAGACGAAAGGGCAAAAGCCGAAGGCAGACCCATCACTTTCCAAATGACCGTAGATGACATTTACGCAGTTTCGAACGGAGAATTGATCGGAAGACCAGCACAGACAGCCAGAAAATAATATGAAAATCAAACAAGTGATTTTATCTAAAAGTTATACAGGGTTTTATTTTGACGATCAAAAGGCGATCAAGAAAGATGCAAAACAAGATGGATTCATGTATGTGGGTGAACCCATGACTGTTGGCTTTAAAGAAATTAGAGTGCCCGGCGAAGCGATATCCGTACAGATTATTTTAGAGGATGGAAGTGTGGGCATGGGTGACTGCGCAGCAGTTCAATATTCTGGTGCTGGTGGAAGAGATCCCCTCTTTTTGGCAAATGATTACATCCCATTCATTGAAGAACATCTGGTTCCCAAACTGATTGGCGAAGATGTGAGATATTTCAAACCTCTTGCTGAAAAATATGACCGTCTTGAGATCAACGGCAAGCGCATGCATACTGCAATCCGATACGGAATTACTCAGGCACTTCTTTCTGCGGTTGCCACTTATAACCGTTTAACCATGGCTGAAGTGATTCGTAATGAATACAATCCTTCACATAAAATGCTTAAAAATGTGCCCATTTTTGCACAATCTGGTGATGATCGATACAAGAATGTCGATAAAATGATTTTAAAAGAAGTCGATGCGATGCCGCATGCACTGATCAACAATGTCAAAGAAAAATTAGGTTATCAAGGTGAATTGTTGCTAGACTATGTCACTTGGTTACGCAATCGTATCATTGAAAAACGAGCAAAAGCAGATTATATGCCCATTCTCCATGTCGATGTTTATGGAACGATTGGTATTGCTTTTGATAACAACCTTGAAGTCATAGTCGATTACTGCAAGAAGCTTGAGAAAGCTGCTCATCCATTCAAACTCCGACTTGAAGGACCGGTAGACACAGGTGACCGTGAAGGTACGATGGTTGCCTTAAGAGAAATCACAAGACGGATTGATGAAGAAAAAATCAACATCGAAATCGTAGCCGACGAATGGTGCAACACCTTGGAGGATATTGCATATTTTGCGGATCAAAAAGCTGGACATATGCTACAAATCAAAACGCCAGATCTAGGTGGCATCAACAACATCGCAGAAGCCATTCTTTACTGTAAACAAAAAGGTATTGGTGCATATTGTGGCGGAACATGCAACGAAACCAACCTCTCTGCAGAAGCAACCACGAGTGTTGCCATCGCCTGTGATGCTGACTTGTGTCTAGCAAAACCTGGAATGGATGTCGATGGTGGCTTTATGATTGTTAAAAATATGATGGAAAGAACCATAAAACTCGCTAGAAATCGATAGGAGAGCTCATGAGAACTGCTTCTTGTGGAACCATGGAATCAAATGACTGCCTCATCACCGTGAAAAATCACGATCGTTTAGAGATTGTGATTGAAAGTATTGTATTTGATCAGTTTGGTGATCAAATCGAGGCTGTTGTCAAACAAACACTTTCACTCTTGAACATCAAGAGTTTGTTTGTCCATGTGAAAGACAAGGGTGCTCTGGATTATGCCATCAAGGCACGTCTCATGACTGCCATCAAGCGATTGGAGGATTCTCATGCGTAGAAGTCTGTTGTTTATCCCTGCCAATGCACCTGCCATGATGCAGAATGCGGATGTATTCGAATCAGATGGTGTCATTTTTGATTTTGAAGATGCCGTTCAAATGACAGAGAAAGATGCTGCTGTCGATTTGTTTACCCAGTTTTTGAATCAGTTTCAATTGAAAAACATTGAAATCTTGGTACGTATCAATGGTTTAGATACTCCATATGGAGAATCTGATCTAAACCGTATCGTTTCTGATCAAATTGATACGATCATGTTGCCAAAAGCAACTGTCGAATCGACTGCACTTTGTGAAGGTCTGATCAGAAAGATTGAAAAAAAGAAAAAAATGCAGAAAACAATCAAAATCATCCCCATCATCGAGCGCGCTGTATCGGTGATTGAGTCTTTTGAGATTGCTTCTTTTGAAAGAGTAGATGGATTACTCCTTGGAGCTGAGGACTTGTCAACCGATTTAGAGGTGGAACGTACTGAGCAAGGTCTTGAAATTCTTTTTGCACGAAGTATGGTCATCATGGCAGCAAAAGCAAACGGCATTGATGCCATCGATACTCCATATACATCAACGACAAATTCCAAGGGTCTAGAATCGGATTCACGATTTGCGAAATCTCTCGGTATGAATGCAAAAGCATGCATACATCCGAACCAGATTGATATTGTGAATCAAGTTTTCAGTCCTTCATTGGAAGCCATAGAACATGCTAAACGTATTTTAGAAGCTGAAGTTCTCGCGATTCAACAACAGCGAGGTGCATTTTCAGTGGATGGGAAAATGATTGATAAACCCATCATTGACCGTGCACGTAAGGTGATTGAAAAAGCACGACATTGGAAAATATAGGAGTCCTATGAAAAATGTTTTGAATCGTGTTGTCCCAGATGATTGCACACCTTTCCAAGGTGCCAATCAATTGATATCTCAAGGGAAACACAAAAAACTGGATCCAATCCAATCTAAAATGACTCAAAAACAGGTGGAATCCATCACCCGTCTTTTTGACTTGATTCCCATCACTGATGGAATGACACTATCATTTCACCATCATTTGAGAAATGGTGATCATGTGATGAACATGGTACTTCATGAAATTAAGAGAAGAAATTTAAGCCATATGATTTTAGCACCTACGGCCATCTTCCCTGTTCATGAACCCCTTGTTGAATTGATTAAGAATAAACAAGTGGTTTCGATCATCACCAATTATATCAACGGCCCTGTTGCTGATGCAATTTCCGAAGGTCATTTATCGGGTTTACTCATCATGGATACACATGGTGGTCGACCCAGAGCCATTGAATCTGGTGAGTTGAAAATTGATGTCGCATTCATCGCTTGTCCCACTTCGGATTCAAAGGGAAATGGAAATGGAATGGAAGGCATGAGTGCGTGTGGCACATTGGGCTACGCGATTTCAGATTTACTCTATGCAAAACATCGAGTTGTCATTACCGACCATTTGGTGGATCATGTTCAAAGAGCGGATATCGATGGTTCCTATGTGGACTATGTCCTTGAAGTTCAACGTATTGGTGATCCCAACGGTATCGTTTCAGGCACAACCAAGCCCACACGAGATCCGATTCAATTGAAAATCGCCAGAGATACTTTGAAACTGATTGATGAACTCGGATATATCAAACCTGGTATGAGTTTTCAGACCGGAGCAGGAGGGACTTCTCTTGCTGTTGCATTGGATTTGAAGCAAAAAATGCTTGAAAGAAACATCAAGGGTTCATTCGCATCGGGTGGAATCACAGGATTTTTAGTGGATATGCTTGAATCCCATTTATTTGAATGTCTCTATGATGTGCAATGCTTTGATCTTGATGCAGTGAAGTCTTACTTAAAAAATAAAAACCACATCGCGATGAGTGCTTCAAAATATGGAAATCCTTATGACGACCCGATTGTCAATCAATTGGATGTGGTCATATTAGGTGCAACTGAGATTGATCTCGACTTCAACGTGAATGTCACAACCGATTCAAGTGGTTATTTAATAGGTGGATCAGGCGGTCACTCAGATACTGCATTTGGAGCGAAACTGACCATCATCACCACCAATTTGACGAAATCAAGAACATCGATGGTGAAAGATCACGTCACAACGATTACGACACCCGGTGAATCTATCGATTGTCTCGTGACAGAACGTGGAATAGTCATCAATCCAAGACGTCAGGACTTAATCGAAAAACTCAAGAACACAAAACTAAACATCGTCACGATTGAAGCATTGTATCAAAAAGCGATTCACATGACCGGAGTACCAAAACCACTTCAGTTATCCAAAAAAGTCATTGGAATGGTGAGATATCGTGATGGATCAATCATTGACACACTCTACCAAGTTGGAGGAAAATCATCATGATCCAGATCAAAGATTGCTTATTGGATTCTGAAAAGGATGAAGCTTATCAACTTGTTCAAAGTCAAGGGTTATCCGTCGATCAAAGAATCGATCTAACGATTGGTATCTATGAAGATGAAAAGTTGATTGCAACTGGATCAATCGATGAAAATGTGATCAAAATGATTGCTGTTGATCCTTCAAGACAAGGTGAAAACTTCACTGCAAAAGTTGTACAAGTGTTGATCGATAAGTTGAATGAACGACACATCAAGAAATACTTCATCTTTACAAAACCAGAATTTATTCCTGTATTTCAAAACCTCCATTTTTCATTGATCATACAAACCGATCAAATTGCTCTTTTTGAGAATGGAGCCTACACGATACGAGAACGATTAACCGATCTCAAAAAATCATTAAAACTTGAACGAGGAACCATTGCATCCATCGTTATGAATTGTAATCCTGTGACTCTTGGACATCTGTACCTAATCGAAAAATGTGCAAGTCAACAAGACAATGTCATCATCTTCTTGGTTGAAGAAAATCGTTCAGTATTTCCATTTGATGTTCGTTTAAAGTTACTGAAGAAGGCTACCAGACATCTTCGCAATGTCCATATTCTACCTTCTACACCTTATATCATTTCAGCAGCGACGTTTCCAACTTACTTCATCAAAGAAGCCAGTGAAGCATCACGGATCTTCATGGATTTAGACATTCAAATTTTTAAGATGTATTTCATGGATATCTTTAAGATTGATTTCAGATATGTGGGTACTGAACCTCTCGATCCGATGACAAGACAGTATAATGAAACCATGCAAAAGATTCTGAAAGATCGATGGATCTCAATCGATCGGCTTGCCAAGGATCATCATATTGTCAGTGCATCTTTGGTTAGACGGTTGGCTAAAGATAAGAAATACCGTTTACTCAAGCAGTTTGTTCCAGGTGTCACCTATCGTTTTCTGATTTCAAAGAAGGGACGTCAATTGTTCAAATCATGAATGAACGACTTAACGCAAAGGAATTCAAGCAAGACATCATCCAGTCATTGCTCGAAAAACAACAGAACGTGATTGCCATCGGTGCAAACATACCCGGAAGCAACAAAAACATTCCAGAAGCGCATCAATTGATGCGTTTGTTTCTTCATGTTGCTCGTGATCAGTTCAAGATTCTTGACTCAAAGTCTTTCGAATCACCTGATGGTCCATTTACTCTAATTACCCTTCCCCAACAAGATCCTATTGTACTTAAGAAACAATTGATCAAAATCGAAGAAACACATCCTTTAGGCAGAATGATTGATTTAGATCTTTATGTACCTGGTAAGCAATCCTCGGTTTCAAGAAGTGAACTGATGATTGGGAAGCGAACATGCATGCTGTGTGGAGGTGATGTTGATGTTTGCAGACGTACCTATCAACATACTGAATCTGAGCTCATTTCCTACATCAAACATCACGTTGAGCTCCACATCACTACCCTGATCACTGCAATGATTGAGGACTCAATGCATACTGAATTGAACTTGGATCATAAGTTTGGATTGGTCACCCAAACATCCCAAGGGTCGCATCAAGATATGGATTATCATCTCATGATGCAGGCAAAAGACGTTCTCTTGCCTTACTTTGTAGAAATTTTTGAGATGGGCTATCATGCTTCCTCATTGAAAAACCTGCTTGAACGTGCTCGACCGATTGGAATCAAAGCTGAAACACAGATGCTTCAAGAAACTAAGGGAGTCAATTGTTACAAGGGATTGATCTTTGTTCTGGGTTTAGTATTGTTATCTACTGGATATGTTGTGTCACATCAAGAGCCTTTTGAAGCCATTTTCAAACATATTAAAACCATGACAAAACCTTTGCTTGATGAACTAAAAGATGATTCTTCGTCCCATGGGAAGCAAATATATCAGACCTATGGAGTGTTGGGTGTTCGAGGTGAAGCTCACATGGGTTTCCCAAGTGTCATCCATGCGCTGTCACTCCTTGAAAAAGAACCATTATCTGATGGATTGATAAGACATGTTTTAAAAGAGATTGCTTTAAAGACCGAAGATACCGTTTTATTGCACAGAGCAGGTAGTCTTGAGCAAGCACAGTTTTTTAAAGACATGCTGTCGCATGCAGATGTCAGGGATGAGATGGTTGCTAAAAAGGTAACTGCCTATGCTATATCCAAGCATTTAAGTTTAGGGGGTTCTGCCGATTGTCTGATTGCTGCACTCTTCCTTCACATGGTCAAAAGTTGGATTCTTTAAATAATAAAAGAGCGCGATTGCGCTCTTTTGGTTTAAAATGCCTCAGAAACTGTTTTGCCTTGCATGTGTAAGACCAAATAATCTGGTCCGCCAGCTTTAGAATCTGTACCACTCATGTTGAATCCACCAAAGGGTTGATATCCAACAATCGCACCTGTACATTTCCGGTTGAAATAGAGGTTACCGACATGGAATTCTTTTCGAGCGAGTTCCAAATGGCCTCGATTGTTAGAAATCACTGCTCCTGTAAGACCATATTCCGTATTATTAGCGACTTCAATGGCTTCTTTAAAATCCTTGACTTTGCACACTGCAAGAATTGGACCGAAGATTTCTTCTTGCATCAATCTGGAATCTGGTTTAACATCGGCAACAATCGTGGGTTCAATGAAATATCCTTTTGAACCATCCGATACTCCGCCAGTTACAATACGTCCTTCTTGTTTTGCTACATTGAAATAAGAAATGATCTTATCAAATGCACGCTTGTCATTGACAGGTCCAACAAATGTTTCTTTAAGTTCTGGATTGCCCACTTTGAGAGTTTTTGTGATCTCAATCATTTTTTTCAAGACGACATCATAAACATCTTGGTGGATGATTGCTCTTGAGCATGCGGAACATTTTTGTCCAGAAAAACCAAATGCACTTTTGACAATTGAATCTGCAGCAAGATCGAGATTCGCATCGCTATCCACAATGATTGCATCTTTCCCGCCCATTTCAGCAATCACACGCTTGAGCCAGATTTGTCCTGGATGTACTTTTGCTGCTTTTTCATAGATAGAAATGCCTACTTCCTTACTACCGGTGAAAGAAATGAATCTGATTTTTGGATGATTGACGATGTAATCACCGATTTCTGCACCACTGCCCGGCATGAAAGCCACAACGCCATTGGGTAATCCGGCTTCTTCTAAGACTTCAATGAATTTATACGCAATGACCATCGTCGTAGATGCAGGTTTGACAATGACTGTGTTACCTGAAACAATGGCAGCAGTCGTCATACCAACTAAGATTGCCAGAGGAAAGTTCCATGGTGAGATGATGGCACCAACGCCAAGTGGAATATAGGTGTATTCATTTCTCTCGATATTTCTTCTGGATAAAACGACATCGTCAATCCGTTCCAAATTCAGCATTTGTCTACCATAATATTCGAGAAAATCAATCGCTTCAGCGACATCCGCATCTGCTTCTGCCCATGGTTTACCCGCTTCTTTGGTCATGAGTGCAGCAAACTCAAATTTTCTCTTTCTCAAGATTCCCGCAGACTTGAATAAGACATCGGCTCTTACTTTTGCATCAACAAATCTCCATGTTTCAAATGTTTTAAGCGCCACTTGGATGGCCATATCAGCATGACTGATGGATCCTTGTGATACGGTGCCAACCACTTCATTGAAATCAGCAGGGTTGAGAGACTTCAATTGTTTTTCTGTTTTGATTCGCTTGCCATCAATGATTAGATCATATGTTTTTCCCATGTATGATGAGACAACATGAAGACCTTCTTGATACTTTTGAATCCACTCAGTTTTTGAAAAATCGGTTAGTGGTTCTGTTTGATAAGCATAAATCGACATTTCATTTCTCCTTTTCTAAACGACAGATTTTTCGACATTCTCATGATTAAATGTCTGGAAACGATCGATCGATAATGGAACCATATCGATCGAAGGTGTTTCATTTAGGATCACTTCGGATAGCAAGATTCCAGTCATCGGTGCGAACATGAATCCATGTCCGGAAAATCCACATGCCATGTAAAAACCTTCTAAATCTTTTGTCGCTCCTAAGATGGGTTGACGATCTGGAGACATGTTATAAGACCCTCCCCATTGTCTAACCACTCGGAGTTCACCAATCAATGGCATGATGTGGACAACCGTTTTGGCCATTTCATCTAAAAACTGCCATGTGGACTCAGTTGAATGGTTCTTTTCAACATTGGGATCACTTCGCCCCATCAAAAATGCACCATGAGGAACTTGTTGACAGTAGATGTTTTTCGAAAATGACATGACCATCGGACCTTGAATCTTTTCAACAGGTTCTGTTGCCAAAATCTCATGATTTTCTGCATAGACCGGGATATCAACCCCTGCAAGTAAACCAATCTCTCTGGAATAGCCACCTGCAGCATTCACAACCTTGTTTGTTTCATACACTGTTTTATTGGTAATCACCGATTTAATGTGATGGTTTTCAGTGATAATGTCGATCACTTTTTCGAAGAATGAAAAAGTTACACCGAGTTTTTTAGCTGCTAAATAGTATGCCTCTGTCATCTTAAAAGGATTCAAATGACCATCTTTCTGACAAAATGTCGCACTGTAAAATGCATCCGGGTTCAAATGTGGAACAATGTTGAGTGCTTCTTTTTTTGTCAGTTGTTTGGAAGGAATACCTAAACTATTTTGCAACTTCACGTTTTTTTCAAATTGAAGGTGCTCTTTTTCACTGGTAGCAAGAATCAAATAACCCTCTTGTTTGAATTCTAAATCATGAGGATATTCAAGAATTTCTTTAGCATGTTCGAAGAATTCAATACTTTTTAATGCAAGAATGCAGTTCATTTCAGTTGCCCATTGTGTTCTCACACCTGCGCCACAACGTCCTGTTGCACCATTGGTAAAATAACCTTGATCAACGACATGAATGCCTGTCATTCCCTTTTTTGCAAGATTGTATGCAATACTGACACCGCTGATTCCAGCACCGATGATGAGTATGTTAGTCTTCATCTTTGATACCTGCAATTCTCTTCAATTCTACACCCATCACGAGTGGTCTTACTTTATGAACTGGGATTTCATGGACAGGTTTTCCTAGAAATGCTGCAATTTCACGCTGAATCAAATGCCCACATGTATTGGCCTGGCATGGACCCATGCCGACACGGAGCAATCGCTTTAAATCTTCAAATGTGGTATATCCTTGTTCAAGCAATTGGTGAATTTGCTCTAAATTGACATCTTCGCAACGACAGATGATGATATCTTTTTTATTCATCGCTTTACCCGAATGGTGACAAAGTCATAGAGAAATTGTTCAGGGACAGATACCGTGACAACTGCTGTATGATCCTGTTTTTTTGATAGCAATACTTGATTGATTTCAGCTTCACAAATGACTTCGCCTGAGCGATTCACACCATGCCATTTTTCACCTGTTTTTGGCATAGGTAAAAACTCATAAGGGATCTTAAAAACTGCTTTATCTTCCTTGACTTGTGCAATGACGATGGCAAGACCTGGACATGATGGCACGCACAATCCACATCCTGTGCACTTATCTGTGATTAATTTGGGTTGCACATTGATGTTCTCGCCAATCATGATGGCATCAAAGGGACATGATGTAGAGCAAGGATTGCATGGAATGTCTTCATAACATTCCAAAATGGCTTTGGGTCGAATCAGTGCAATTTTTGAAGGAAATCTGGAATGAACTTGATCTTTGGTTGGAATTCCGGTTTGATTAAGCATGTTTCATACCCTCCCTCATCTTTTCTAGGCCGATTTTTGTCTTGACTCCAAAGGGTCCATCACGAAGCATATCCAGCTGTGTTTCATAGAGTTTCTTCAAACTTTCCTGTTCAGGATGTTGGTGACCTAAATGTTCTGCAATATATAAACCTGTAAGATAACCTTCCATCATTGCAGAACTTGCTTCTTCAATACCTACAGCATCTCCACATACAAAGATGCCTTTAACCGATGTTTCATGATGATGATCAACAACTGGGACAAAGCCACCCAGTTCAGGAATGAATTTCGTCTGGGCATTCACCATGGATAGTAATTGATGCATGGGAGATAATCCGACAGATATGCATAAGGCATCAATTGCCATTGTCGATTCTGTGCCTGCGATTGGACGCCATTTTTCATCCAATGAAATGAGTTCAACAGCTTCAATTTGTGAAGTTCCTATCGCCTTTTGAACCGTTGTTTTGGTTAAAATGGGAACTCCTAGTCTTCGGATCTTGCTGGCATGAACTTTGTATCCACCAATTGTAGGAGCTGCTTCAACGATAGCCTTGACATTGACACCTGCCTGAAGTAATTGATAACTGACAATTAAGCCGATATTCCCGCTTCCGACCATGATGATATCCTTACCGGGTAAAACACCATATAAATTCATCAACGTTTGCACTGCACCTGCACCATAGATGCCAGGTAAGTCATTGTTTTCAAAGGCAAGGAATTTCTCACTTGCACCGGTTGCAACGATGATGGATTTGGCTTGATATTTGAGATACTGACCTTCAAAAAGCACTGTAACTACAAGATCCGGATACAATCCAACGACGGTTGCATTTTTCATGATGTGAAGATTGGACTTGCTTTCCAAATCACGAATTAAAATGCCTGCGATGTCATAACCGCGGGTCTTTGCATACTGACTCTTTGATCCAAAGAATTTATGCGTTTGTTTAACCAATTGACCCCCCAGTTGATTTGAGCGTTCGATGACCATGACGTCAATTCCAGCTTCTGCAGCAGTTTTTGCAGCACAGAGTCCAGAAGGTCCACCACCAATGATGATAAGATCCTTATGAATCATTTGATGACCCCCTTATTGACCTGAACTTTGACATCCATATCAGGTTCTAGGAATGTGATGCAAGTTCTCACATTAGGTTTACCATTAACAACCATATTGCAGGATGCACAGTTGCCGATTGCACAATAAAAACCGCGTGGGCGGTGTTTTTTGATGCTATAACTGAGTGTCTTGATGCCCAGTGCATGTAAAGCAGATGCTATCGTGTCGCCTTTGTAGCCTTGAACAGGTTGTCCTTCAAATATGAATCGAATTTCTTCTTTTTCTGGAAATGTCAAAATGGGGTGATTGGTTATACGCATCGTGTTCTACCTTTTTAATGTTGTGTTTGTAATTTCATTGTATCATATATTTATATGATAGAAAAGCCTAAAAAGAAAAACGCTTTCATTTTATGATTTGAATAGAAATCTTCTTTTTAATCGGATACAAAAAACGAAAAAGGCCACGCGGCCTTTATGTATTAATGATCTGTAATAATTCTCTAATGTCTTTAATGTGTGCATGAGCTGATGAAAGTTCACTTTCAGTTCCATAACCATAGTCACATGCAACAGTGAACGCTTGATGTGCCAATCCTGCTTTGACATCGACTTCTCGATCGCCTACAACCATCCATTTTTTTGGTAATTGTTCTTTGAGTTTTAACAATATGTCTTCTTTTGGAATATAGTCAAACATTTCTGAACAGATGATGAAATCAAAATACTTTTCGAGTTGAAATGCTTTCACCATGGCGTCTTTATAATAGATTTTGGAATTGGATAAATACACTAAACGATACCCTTTTGATTTGAGTTCACTCAATACTTCAAGTGTTCCTTGATATAGTTTCGCCTTTCCAAGTTCAATTGAGTCTTTCATTTCTTTTGAAATCATGGGTGACACGATTCCAATCACATGTTTTGGGAGACTGGGTTGAAAGGATGCCCACATCTCTTGAGGATTCATGCCTAAAAAGCGTTTGATTTCTTGCTCTTTCCATTTTTTCTTGGGGGCATATCCTTTTTCAATTAAGAACTGATATGCCTTAAGGAATGCACCTTGATAGATGATCATTGACTCATGGAGTGTTCCATCCCAGTCAAAAATGATGGTTTTTATGTCTTTCAGTGAATCAAAAGTTGCCATATCTATTCTTTGAACTTCAACAAATGACCCATCTTATCTTTCTTGGTCTTCATGTAGAATTCATTGCGCTCATTGTGATTGAGTTGGATGGGTTCTCTCGATGTGATTTCGAGTCCATGACCCGAAAGTCCTTTTAATTTTAAGGGATTATTGGTCATTAATCTCACTTTGGTGACACCAAGGTCTGATAAAATCTGTGCACCTATACCATAATCTCTTAAATCTTCATCAAAACCGAGTGCAAGGTTCGCTTCAACGGTATCCATCCCTTGATCTTGAAGCGCATATGCCTTGATCTTATTGATCAAACCAATGCCTCTACCTTCTTGTCTCATGTAAAGTAAAATGCCTTTGCCTTCCGATTCGATTTTATCAAGCGCTGCTTGCAGTTGCTCACCACAGTCACATTTCATCGAACCAAAAGCATCACCTGTCAAACATTCGGAATGAACTCTGACAAGAACTTCATCACCGGGTTTGATTTCACCTTTAACCAAAGCGACATGATGTTCTCCACTGATGGCATTTTCGAATCCAACCATTCGGAATTCACCATGTGAAGTTGGTAGATTTGCTTCTGCTGCACGTTTGATGAGACTTTCTTGTTTCTTACGATATGAAATGAGTTGAGCAATGGTAACGATCGGGAGTTGATGCTTTTGAGCGAATGAAGTGATATCAATCGATTCTGTTATCAATCCATCATTGATGATTTCGGATAAAACGCCATGTGGACCAAATCCGGATAGGATGGATAAATCAACAGCTGCCTCTGGACGACCTGCTCTCTTGAGCACGCCACCTTGTCGATAAAGCATTGGAAAAATGGTACCTGGTTGTCTAAAATCATCTGCATTCGATTGAGGATCAATCAACTTCAACACTGTATTGGCCAAATCCGTAGAAGATGGTTCTTTGATTGTTTTGAGATCGACCGAAAGTGCACAGGCCATGGTATCTGTGATGATCCCTCTTTCATAAATGGCAGGAATTTCTTTGGATGAAAACAAATCTTTGCTGCCTACGACCGTAATGGGTCCTCGGACTGTTTTTTGCAGGAATTCAATCGACTTTGCATTGATTTTTTCTGCTGATGTCACTACTGCGCCGCTATTTGTGGCGTCTTCATCGTCAACAATAACGACAAATCCACCTTGTTTCATTTGGGTGATTGCTTTTTCTATAGTATCAAAATTCATGTTTATTGCTCCTTGTTTTTTCTAAAGTATCCTTCAACCATGATGTCTTGATCGAATGGATGAAGTGTGATGTTTTCGAGTTGATATGCATCTTTGATGAATGAAACACCTTTTCCACCGATGGGTGATAAAGCATCTTTTCCACCAATGATTTTAGGTGCTATGAAGACATATGCCTTGTCGACGATGTTTGATTCAATGGCTTTGGCCAAGAGATAGGATCCTCCCTCAATCAAAACACTGTCAATATTCAGTAAGGCAATTTCGTTAAGCAATTGAGATAAATCGATTTCAGGATCAGCATTGAGCTGTATGAAGTGAACACCTAACTTTTTGAGTCGTGTCACTTTGTTCAAATCAACATCAAGGCCTGTGACCCAATATGTTTTTTGTTCGAAAGCGGTTTGAACAATGACACTATCTTCATCAATCTTTAATTTCGGATCGATGACAAATCGAATTGGATTTCTCGAAGGTTCCATTCTTCGTGTATTCAATCTAGGATTGTCTTTCATGACCGTATTGATACCCACCATGATTGCCATATACTGATTTCTCAAGTCATGCACAAACGCTCTGGAGGCTTCATTTGTGATCCATTTTGAATCTCCGGTTGCAGTTGCAATCTTTCCATCCAATGTCATGGCGTATTTGATCGCGACATATGGACGTTTGGTTTGTATATATTTTAAAAATATCTCATTTTGTTTTTTTGTTTCATCCGATAAAATCCCAGATTCAACTTCTATGCCTGCTTCTTTGAGAAGTGCAACACCCCTGCTATTCACCAAAGGATTTGGATCTAAGGAACTGATGAAGACACGCTTGATCTTCTTTTCAATGATTTTCAGAGCACATGGTGGTGTTTTTCCATAATGTGAACACGGTTCAAGTGTGACATACATATCTGCCCCTTCAACATCTTCTGTTGCGTTGAGAAATGCATTCACTTCAGCATGGGCATGACCAAAACACTCATGATATCCTTCTCCGATGATTTTGCCATCTTTGACAATCACTGCACCTACCAATGGGTTAGGATTGACTTTGCCTTTTCCTAAATCGGCAAGTTCAATGGCTCTTTTCATGTGATCGAGTTTATTCATGAATGAAGCTCCTTCTCTTCTAAATTACATTCAGGTTTGATCGATGCATGCAGTTTTGAAAGCACATCAAACAGCATCTTCGCGTCAGACTCAGGTAAGTCGACACATTGATAAAGTTCAAAAGGAATTTGTTCAGCAACTTTTGATAGTGCTTGTCCTGCATCTGTCAAATCAATCCAAACTCTTCTTTCATCTTCTGGATCTCTGGTGCGCTTAATTCGATGATCCGATTCAAGTTTTTTCAAAAGTGGTGTCAATGTCCCTGAATCGAGAGATAATTTTTCACCGAGTTCGCTCACGGTTTGATGGTCTTTTTCCCAAAGTGCGATCATGGTAATGTATTGCGTGTAAGTAAGTCCAATCGGGTCAAGTAGTTTTTTATAGAGTTTAATGACATTACGTGAATTGGCATAAAGCAGAAAACATAATTGTTCTTCAATCTTCCAAGACATATTTATAATACCTTTTCGATGAATGGCTCGATGTACTTAGGATTGAAATTGGGTGCAAAGCGTTCAATCACATTTCCATGACGATCAATCAAGAATTTTGTGAAATTCCAAGATATCTGATCGGATGACTTCAGTTTAGAAAGTAAAGAGGGCTTACCTTCTACATAGTCTTTAGGTTTTTGTTCACGCAAATATACAAAGAGGGGATCTGCATCTTTTCCATTGACATCCACTTTTGCAAATGTTTGGAATGTTGTGCCAAAATTGAGTTCACAAAATGATTTTAACTCTTCATTGGTACCTGGTGCCTGATGCATGAATTGGTTACAAGGGAAGTCAAGTACTTCAAAGCCTTGATTCTTGTATTTTTTGTATAAGGCTTCAAGCCCATCATACTGGGGGGTAAATCCACATTTGGTTGCTGTGTTGACAATCAGTAAAACTTTTCCTTGATAATTCTTTAACGATACATCTTTCAAATCTGTAGATTTCACTTGAAACTGATAAATGTTCATATGTTTCTCCTTTAATAGATTGATTACAATTTAATTTTATCAAATCTTTCAACCGATCACAAAAAGATTGCCTATCACTCAATTGTGTGATTCCTTCCATAAATCGATTGATTCCTGATGACTTTGTTGAATCGATTCAGTGTTATCGAATAAGTCATCTTCATTCGGTGCACTACTAAAAAAAACTACCGCTTGATCTGATGTTCAAGTACGGTAGTCATGTGACAATATATACAATGAAACAGGTATGGCAAAGGCTGTAATCAAATGCCCAAATCCGTATTCTGAATGAAGGTTTATATCAAACGCTTTCTCAAATGGTTCAAATGAATGAATTCAAAGACAACAATCAGAGTGATACCGATCAACAGTTGAGAAATCCATAAGACCTCTGGTGAAACAAAAACACTTTCCCATTCATTTCCAACTTCAAAACGTGCTTCAAGTTCGAGACCCAGTTCTGGTTCGACCAGGATTTGATGATTTGATGAGATCAATCTGTCATCTTGATCATACCATCCCATGAATCGAAAACCTTGGGATGAAGTTGCTTGAAGCAAAAATTCAAGATTAAGATAAGCATCAAAGGTTATGTCACCATCACTTTGAAGATGATCGTGTACAGTGACCGCTCCCTGTTCAGGATTATGTTTCACTCGAATATTCACAGAATCACTTAAGCCTAAAAATTCTTCTGTAAACTCAAGAAAATAGGAAGGGCGTTCTATAGCGAATGTTTTCATTCGGTCTACATAAAATTCCCAGGTCTCATAGGTTGTAGGATATCCCCACCTATGGATATGCTCTTGCATTTCTAATGCATACATGGCTTCCATTTCATCAATGATCATCGAAGTTGATTCAGATGATAAAACGGTATCCAAAAGTGTTTGAAGACGGTATGCAAACTTACTTCGGAATTCAGGATTGTTCATTAGACTGATGAACAATCTTCCGGTCTTCCAGGTTTCACCAGTTAATACATCATAACTGTTGACATCCGGTGTATTACCGCCCCATGATGCGGCAAAGCCTGCATCGACATCATAAACCATCCATCGCCATCTTCCATCATGACCATAAGGGGCATTGGGCTGATACATGACATTTTTCTTCCAGTAAAGGATATTGTTTTGTGGCCAATCTTTATTTGCAAAGTAGAGTTGTGCAATGTAATAATCAATAAAATTGTCGACATCCATTTGTGTCTCGATGTGTCGATAATTGCTCATGATACGCATGTTTTTGGTTGTTGCATATCGATACATCGACATGTAATTTGCTGCACCCACTGATGATCCATCTTCTACATAAGCATGACCTGTCAGTATGGTTGACTGATTTCGATGGATGCCATATAGATTTTCTAAGTACCATGTGTCATATCG
>JANJXB010000032.1 GCA_024709245.1 Acholeplasmataceae bacterium
TCCTACCGAGCAATTCGTTACCTTTTCCCTGAAATTTCCATCGAGACCATTCAAAAAGGTCTCAAAAAAACGACATGGAATGGTAGACTCGAAGAAATCGATCATCATGTGTATATTGATGGGGCTCATAACACACATGCCATCGATGCACTCATGGAATCTGCAAAAACAACGTTTAAAGGTCATCCGGTTTGGATCTTGTTTTCAGCCTTAGGGGATAAAGATATTCCTGGAATGCTCAAGCAGATTTCGACGTTTGCACAAAAAGTCGTCGTCACATCCTTTCCCGATCCTCGCTTCATCGACTTAAAAGAAATGGCTCAAGGATTTGAATACATTGAAAATCCTTTCAATGCCATCTATAAACTGAGACGTCATATGACAGAAGACACCATCTTAATCATCACAGGTAGTCTTCATTTCATCGGATACATCAAAACCCATTATAAAAAAACGTGTGATTAATGAATTCTCTATTGCATTAGCATACGAAAGTGTGTATAATCTTAAGTAAATTCAAAGATTGAGAAAAGTAGTTTGAATGATTCCTTAAAGCGAGCTCTTGGCGGTGGAAGAAGAGCATGTGATGACTCAAGCGAATGGCCTCATGAGAAGCCGGGTGAAGACAGTAGCCTAGGACGGATGTCTCCGTTATCAGACAAAAATATGAAAGTCTTGAATGATGGAGTATTTTGTAAAAAGGAGAAATTTATTTCTCGAACTTGGGTGGCACCACGAGCGATTCGTCCCAATGACGTATCGCTTTTTTTGTTACTTAAAGTTCCTACAAAACTCCCATGAGACAAAAAGGAGAAGAATCATGGAGTTTGGCAAGTTTGGAGGACAATTTGTCCCAGGACCGATTCTCAAGGCGGTCAAAGAAGTTGAAGAAGCTTATGACAGATATAAGCATGATCCGGAATTCATGAAAGAATTCAAACATTTACTGAACACCTATGCAAATCGTCCTTCGCTATTGTATGAAGCGAAGAACATGACGAAAGCTTTAGGAGGAGCAAGAATTTTCTTGAAGAGAGAAGATTTGAATCACACAGGAGCACATAAAATCAATAATGTGCTCGGACAAGCGCTCCTTGCTAAACGAATGGGGAAGAAGAAACTGATTGCAGAGACTGGTGCTGGGCAACACGGGGTTGCGACTGCAACCGCCGCTGCACTCCTGGGCATGGAATGTGAAATCCATATGGGTGCTGTCGATGTGATTAAGCAAAGCTTGAATGTGTATCGGATGGAGTTGCTCGGTGCGAAGGTTGTTTCTGTCGAATTTGGTTTGAAGACTTTGAAAGAAGCTGTCGATAGTGCTTTAATGACATGGAGTCAGGAATTAGATGATACATTTTACTTGATTGGTTCCGCTGTGGGACCTCATCCCTATCCAACGATGGTCAGAGATTTTCAAAGAGTCATTGGCGATGAAATTAGATCTGAACTTCTTGAAAAAGAAGGCCGATTGCCGGATGTCGTCATGGCATGCATTGGGGGTGGATCGAATGCAATCGGTGCGTTTTATGCATTCCTTGATGATCCTTCTGTTCGACTGATTGGATCCGAAGCTGCAGGAAAAGGACTCAAGACGAAAGACCATGCTGCAACCATGATGCTCGGAAAGGAAGGTGTCATTCACGGGATGAATACACTCGTTTTATTGGAAGAAGATGGAGAAATATCCCCTGTGTATTCAATCTCTGCAGGTCTGGATTATCCTGGAGTCGGTCCTGAACATGCTTACCTGAAGGAAATCGGTCGTGTGGAGTATACAGCCATCACGGACGATGAAGCCGTGCATGCTTTTGAATACTTAGCACGAACGGAAGGGATCATTCCAGCCATTGAATCCTCGCATGCGGTTGCTGAAGCCATCAAGCTTGCACCGACACTTTCTAAAGATAAAATCATCGTGATTAACCTATCTGGACGTGGTGATAAAGATGTCAAACAGGTCGCCCGTTTCCGTGGTTTAAAACTCGTGGATTGACTTGACAAAAAAAGGTGGAAATCGTTTCACCTTTTCTTTATTTTCACGAATTTTTCCTTTATAATTGACCTAGATGCTACTTGGAGGTCCTTATGTTTTTCTTTGATGAACGCTATCACCACTTTGAAATGTTTGGGTTAACACATCTTTTGGCTGTACTCTTTTTCATCATCCTCATTGTCTTGATTCTTGTATTCAAAAAGCGATTGAATCCTGACCATGATCTGTATTTAAGAAGAGGTATTGCTATTTTTATGGTCTTGATGGAATGGACATTTTATGGATGGTCGATTGCTTTAGGCGGTTTTGACACTTCATTACTCCCTTTAGGACTCTGTGCGATTAGCATGTATACCACAGCAATTGCCTTATGGACAAAAAGCGAGAAAGTCTTTCAGTTCATCTTTCCTTGGGCAATCACAGGTGCTTTAATCTCGTTGGTTGTTGCGAATCTTCACTACGATCTACCTCATTTTAGATATTTCCATTACTTTGGCAATCATGGTTTCTTCTTGGTATCGAATCTCTACCTCTTTTTCATCCATCGGTTCAAATTCACCTACAAGCATCTGCTCAAATCTGGTTTATCGTTACTCGCATATGCGATTGTCATCTATCCCATCAATTTCCTCATCGATGACAACCATCTCTTTTTAAGAGCAGTTCCTGCTGAAGCAGCACCCCTTTACAGTTTCTTAGGCGATTTTTGGGTATTGGGGTTTGTTTTTTCCATCTTCTTGCTGTTTCACTTGATTTATTTACCCATCCACTTTTATAACAAACACCAAAGGGCATGAAACACGGATGTCCTTTCTTTTTTACACAACAAAACGACATACTTTCTTTCAATCATGATTGAAAAGTGATAAACTAAAACAAAAGAAATAGGGGTATAAACATATGATGAATGGTAAAGTAACAAAAGAAGCCTACACATTCGATGATCTCTTATTGGTGCCAGCCTATTCAAAGGTCGTTCCGATCGACGTCAAACTCGAGACCAAGCTCACCAAGAAGATTAAATTGAATATTCCAGTCCTTTCTGCAGCGATGGATACCGTCACTGAGGCAGAGATGGCGATTGCTCTCGCTAAACTCGGGGGCATGGGGATTTTGCATAAGAATTTATCAATTGCAGAACAAGCTCAAATGGTGAAATCTGTCAAATCTGCAGAAATATCGATGGATGACAAGGATGCGTGCAAAGATGAAGCAGGTAAACTCAGAGTTGGTGCTGCAGTTGGCGTTGGAAAAGATGTGTACGACAGAGTCAATGCACTTTATGAAGCAGGGGTGGACATCATTGCTGTGGACTCTGCCCATGGACATTCTAAAGGTGTTTTAGATACCGTGAAAACAATTCGTGGATTATTCCCGAATTTGGATATCATTGGAGGTAATGTCGTTACCGCACAAGCTGCAATCGATTTGATTTATGCTGGAGCATCCGCCATCAAAGTAGGTGTTGGACCTGGTTCCATTTGTACAACGCGTGTGGTTTCCGGTGTCGGTGTGCCGCAACTGACTGCCGTCAATGATGTTTATCAGGTCACGAAACAATACGAAATAGGGATCATTGCTGATGGTGGGATTAAGTTATCCGGGGATATTCCAAAGGCACTCGCTGCTGGAGCAGACTGTGTGATGCTGGGAGGTTTACTCGCTGGAACGAAAGAAACACCAGGAGATGTCTTTGAAGTCGATGGAAAACTCGTGAAAAGTTATGTGGGCATGGGTTCTTTGACCGCCATGAAGAAAGGATCATCCGATCGTTATTTCCAAGGTGGCGTGAAAGAACTGAAAAAACTTGTTCCGGAGGGCATTGAAGCCACCGTCTCATATAAAGGCACCATCGGTGATGTGATTTATCAATTGATGGGTGGACTTAGAAGCGGTATGGGGTATTGCGGCTGTGAAACCATCCTCGATATGAAAGAACGCGCACAATTTGTCAAAATCTCAAATGCCGGCTTGAAGGAATCGCATCCTCACGATGTCGATAACATCAAGGAGGCACCGAATTATCATGAATGAACAGATCATTGTCATTGACTACGGATCTCAATATAACCAGCTGATTGTCAGACGCATCCGTGATTTGGGTGTTTTTGCAGCACTCGTGCATCCCGAAGACCTCCATCAAGTGGATTTGACGAAGACGAAAGGTTTTGTCTTATCGGGTGGACCCAATTCAGTGTATGAAAAAAATGCACCTCAATTGCATGAAAAAGTACTTGAGATGAATCTTCCTGTATTAGGGATTTGTTACGGGATGCAACTCCTTGCCCATCACTTCGGGGGTTTGGTTGAAAGTCATGAGAAAAAAGAATACGGAACCACCGAGATTCAGATTCATGAAGACAATCCTTTAACCCATGGTTTACCCAATGACTTGAAAGTCTTTATGAGTCATGGCGATCAAGTGAAAAAGCTTCCTAAGGCATTTAAGTCTCTTGCTTCATCCGCTTCCACAGAGCATGTGATGATGATGCACGAAACGAAACCGATTTATGGTATCCAGTTTCATCCTGAAGTGAGACACACTGAACATGGACTCAAGATGATCGATCATTTTATCTCTTTATGTGTCAATGAAAGAAGTTGGTCAATGCCTCTTTTCATTGATGAAAAAGCCAAAGAGATCACATCGATGGTCGGTGATGGTCATGTCATATGCGGGTTATCTGGAGGTGTTGATTCATCGGTTGTTGCTGCACTCCTCAATCACATCTTAAAGGATCAATTCACACCGATCTTTGTCGATCACGGACTCTTAAGAAAAGGCGAAAGAGAACAAGTCGAAAAGACATTTAAAGATGAATTTAAGATGAATTTAGTCACCATCGATGCGAAAAAAAGGTTTTTAGACAAACTTGCAGGCATTACTGATCCTGAAACGAAGCGAAAAATCATCGGGACTGAATTCATCAGAGTCTTTGAAGATGAAATCAAAAAGCACAAGGATGCAAAGTTCCTTGCACAAGGCACACTTTACACCGATGTCATCGAATCAGGGACTAAAACCGCACAAACCATCAAGAGTCATCATAATGTCGGTGGATTACCGAAAGATATGAAATTAAAACTGATTGAACCTTTAAATACGCTCTTCAAAGATGAAGTCAGAGAGCTCGGTCTCCTCCTTGGACTCCCTAAACCCATCGTCAATCGACAACCCTTCCCAGGCCCTGGTCTTGCCATTCGCATCTTAGGGGATGTCACAGAAGAAAAGATTAGAATCGTACAGGAATCCGATGCGATCTTGCGTGAAGAAATCGCGAATTACGGTTTAGATCAGACGATTTGGCAATATTTCACAGTCCTCACACCTCTTAAAACCGTCGGTGTCATGGGGGATTCAAGAACCTATGATCATGTCTTAGTCATTCGTGCAGTCACTTCAATCGATGGTATGACCGCGGATGTCGCGCACATTCCTTATCCGATTCTCCAAAAGATTTCTAACCGGATGACCAATGAAGTCAAAGGCATCAACCGTGTTGTGTATGACATCACATCCAAACCCCCAGGAACGATTGAATGGGAATAATCAAGTAAATGAACAACCTCCCTACTACTTTAGGTAAAGGGAGGTTTTATTGTGTATTTAGTCAAAGAAATGCCAGAAGAGGAAAGACCTCGTGAAAGACTCAAGCAGTTGGGTCCTAGTGCACTCTCGAATGAAGAACTGATTGCCATTATACTGCGTACTGGAATGAAAGATCAATCCGTCTTAGAACTTTCAAAGAAAGTCCTTTATCATTTGGAATCGTTTGAAGATTTGAAAAAACTTTCTATCTTTGAACTCATGAAAGTCGATGGGATTAAAACTGCAAAGGCGTCGACATTGATTGCTGCCATTGAACTGGGGAGAAGATTGTCCCAAACAAAACGAACAAAAAAAGAAGTCATCAAGACCGTTAAAGATGTCTATGAGCTTCTCAGTCCAGAACTGAGTCACCTTGAACAAGAGCATTTCATCGCTATCTTTTTGAACATCAAGTCTGAAGTCATCACCCATGAAACCATCTTCATCGGAACGATTCACCAAACGCTCATCCATCCCAGAGAACTCTTTAAGACTGCCATTAAACTCTCAGCTGCTGCAATCATCTTTGTACACAATCATCCCACAGGAGACTCAACACCGAGTAAAGCCGATATCGAGGCTACAGAAGGACTGATGAGTGCATCAAAACTAGTGGGCATTGATCTGATTGACCATGTCGTGATGGGTAAAAAGGAATATTATAGCATTCGTGAACGAAAGAAATACTTCCTCTGAAACAAAAAGCGGTTGCCCGCTTTAGAGTTTCAATTTTTTGAGGATGTTTTCGAGATTGATCATCACCATCATCAAGACAATCATCAGGAAACTTGAAAATGATAAGGATGTCTTCACAGGCATCAATAACGTGACATACACTTGATCGATGGAGAATTTGACATAAACAAGAAAGGCAACCATCAGAATCAGAAGAAACAAGTTCATGCCTGGAAGTGATGATTCCTCATTTTGTGGGTCTTTGGAGTCCAGACTCTTGATGAGATTGACCATCATGGATGAAACCATGAGAATGCATAGGATTTGAATGATGGCTGCACTTAGCATCAATGTATTGAGGATATCCTGATTACGTAAGATATACGAGGACAGATAGTGATCAAAACTATTGATTTTTTGTCTTGCAATCAAGAAAGGTTGGCTTTCATCGACTTGACTCGCAAAGGTATCAAGGATGGATTGAATCGCAAAGACAGAGTCAATCGGTTCTTCAAGTTGTAAATGCCCAATATAACTGGGTAGATACCTTAAGAGTGGTTCACGGTCTGTGATTAGATTCACACCGAAGGGTTGAGATGTCTCATAACGTGTATCGAGTCGAACTTCAAAAATACTGCTCAATGAAACCATCAGTATGAAGAAGAGCAACACTTTTCTGATGACAAACCCCATCTTGAATTTTTGAGTAGAGCGTGCCCAATCATAGATCAGTGATATCAAATAGGCAGATAAAGCGATGGAAAACATGTTTTGAGGATAGTTTGTCAAATCATAACCTGAGACATATCCAAAGAGTCTGAAGAGAACCATGCCAAAAAGTGTCATCATCACATACGTCAAGAGTAACTTCCTGAAATGAACCGGACCTGATTGTGTAAATGCTTTAATCGTGACATAAATCATATATAGGATAAAGCCTAGAAAGATTGTGATGTAGAAGGTAGTTATAAGAAATAGAATGAGGGGGAGAAGGTTCTCACCTCGGTACTGGCTGGATTGATAGATGATGAACGGATTCATTTGATTCATATTGGATTCAATCGTTTGTCGATCAGTATACGATTGATTCTCAAACCATGAATATCCCAATTCTAAATAAGAAGGGTATAGATGATTGAGTCGATTCGCGTGGTCGTCGATCATCTCTTTGATAGAATTCATTGAAGTATCTTCAAAAAGATAGGGGATTGATGATAATAAATCCGTTTGATTGAATGTGATTTCGATTTGATCAGGATAGTGATCGACAAGATGCGTGAGGGGGACACGACCCATGCTTGAAAAAGAAGCTAGGAAGAGCACGATGAAAAAAATGAGATGTACGAAAAGATAAGCATCTCTGTTGTTTAATGTTCTTAAATAGGGTCTGATACGGTCTTTATAAATCTTATCTGTCTTAAAAACCTGTTGTTTGCCACAGTGGTTACAATAAATAGAACCTTCAGGTATTTCTTTGTTGCAGTGAATGCATCCCATGATTTCCCTCCCAAGAGTGCTTATATAAAAGATTATACAAAAGATTCGATGAAAACACAATTTTACATCAAACTTTGTCTCATTTGTTTTTGTGCGTTCGAAATAATGATATAATCTCATTAAGGAAGTGATCATATGAAAAACAAAGACTCTACCAAACTATTCTGGTACGCCATCTCGATTGGATTCATCACCTTGTTCATGCTCATCTTACTCTCATCGGTTTTAGATGTCGGTGATCGATTAAGAACGATTCATCCCTATGTGGAGTATGGCTTCTACGGTTTAGCCGTTTTACTCATTTATTTCTTAATCTTAAGACCTGTGCATATCATTCTGTTTTCTCCAACATTTTCAGTTGAAACAACATTGGATGATGCTTCAAGAAAGAATTTTCATGTCTATAAAAGAGTTGCGAAACGCTTGATGACCTTTGAGGATTTACCTGAAGAAGAAAGAATCAATCTTGAGGATGCCATGAAAGATCCTGAGGAACTCAGAAAAGTACTCAATCATGCATTTTCTCATCATATTAAGAAGAAGATGAATCAAGTCATTAAGAAACATGCGAAAACAGTGATGATCTCCACTGCCATTTCCCAAAATGGCAGACTCGATTTCTTTACGGTTATCGTTGTAAACTTGCGGATGATCAAAGAACTTGTCACGATGTGCGGATTCCGCCCAAGTTATGCGAATTTAGCGAAGTTAACGGTCAACGTATTTACAACGGCACTCATCGCTGAAGGTTTGGAAAATATGGATATCAATGATTTACTACCAACATCAACCGTGAATACTTTAGGAGAAATGCCATTTGTTAAACCTGTCTTATCCTCAGTGATGCAAGGTGTATCTAACGCATTACTCACATTAAGAATAGGTGTTGTCACCCGAAAATTCTTATTCTCTGATGCCAAGGAAATCACGAAAGAACAGATCAGACGTGGTGCACTCCTCGAAGCTGCGAAGATGATGCCAGCCGTATTTGCAGAAGGTTTGATGATACTACCTAAGAAGATTGCATCTCTATTCAAAAAGCCAGAAACTGATAAAGAAAACGATTTAGATAACTAAGTGCTGAAAGGCACTTTTTATTTTTTACATGATTTTCCTAAATATTAATATTTAAGTCTTGCAAAAGATGACCTTTATGGGTAAACTATATTTGTTAGGTAAAGAAAACCTTTACAATTTCATCACAAAAGGAGAAGAAGAAATGAAGAGATTTTATCTGTTATTTGTATTAGCACTTCTGACGTTCGGGCTATTAGCTTGTACTCCAGAAGAAGGTACACCAACTCCAGAAGATCCATCGAATTTCAAGATTGCCATGATTACTGACGTTGGTGATATTGATGACAAGTCGTTTAACCAAGGCACTTGGGAAGGTATTGTTGAATATGCAGAAGCAAACAACAAGACTCATGACTACTACAGACCTGCTGCACAAAGCACAGCTGACTATGTAGATACCATTGAGTTAGCAATTGCTGATGGCGCTAGAATCATTGTTACTCCAGGGTTCTTATTCGAAGAAGCAATCTTCTTAGTTCAAGACGAATATCCTGAAGTTTATTTCATTCTCATTGATGGTACACCTCACAATGCAGACTACTCAGAATTCAAAACTGCTTCCAACACATTATCGATTCTGTTTAAAGAACATGAATCAGGATGGCTTGCAGGTTATTCCGTTGTCAAAGATGGTTTGACTGAACTTGGATTCATCGGTGGTATGGCAGTTCCCGCAGTCGTTAGATTCGGTGTTGGTTTCGTTGCAGGCGCATATTATGCAGCTGCTGAAGAAGGACTCGATGATTTCGAATTCTCTGCAGCATATTATGATTATCTTGGCAGCTTTGCTCCAAGTGATGAAACAAAGACTAAGGCAGCTTCTTGGTACAACTCAGGTGTTCAAGCCATTCATGCCGCAGCAGGTGGTGCTGGAAACTCAGTCATGCTTGCAGCTTCTGAATTAACGAATAAATGGGTTGTTGGTGTCGATATCGACCAATCCAACCAAAGCACTAGAGTCATTACTTCAGCATTAAAAGGTCTTGGTGTTGCTGTCCAATCAGCACTCGCAGACATCTATGCATCAGCATTTGTTGGTGGTTATTCACTCAACCTCGGTGCAGCTGAAAATGCAGTTGGCATTCCAACCGCAGCAACTAGTTTTGATCGTTTCACAACATTTGATCAAGCAGCTTA
>JANJXB010000097.1 GCA_024709245.1 Acholeplasmataceae bacterium
ATTCATTGACATATAAAGGATCTTGATCAAGAATCTGATAATAAACTTCCAGTTCATCACGATAATCATTATGGGGTCCATGAGGTGTAACAGTCATGACAAATGAGAAGAATGGTTCATCTTGGATGGGTACGATGAGATCTTTAAACTGGTCAAACATCAAGGAATCTAACGTCCAGAAATCACCTTCGTCAACAACCAATTCTTCGATACCACGATAACGTTCAAATCCCATGTTGGGATGAATGACATCTCTGTTGAAGAAATCAGCATTGAAATCATGAAATGAATTTGCTGTATATCCCTGATTTCTAAGGACATAAGGTAAAGCATTCGGATAGACATTTTCACCGTATGTATACATGAAATTGTCGGCTTGGAAATACATCATTGAAGTCAGCGATTTAAACTCAGCATCATACGTATAATTACTCTTGGCTGCTGAATAGAATCGATCAAATACAATACTTTGATCGTAGAGTCTGTAATAATTTGGAGTGTGTTCTCTCGTGAATCCATACTCTTCACATGTTTCACACATGATCATGATGAGATTCTTCGATGCGAGTGACCCAAATAAAGGGGACTCTGTTCCTAAGGTATCTGTAACGCTCGCGTTGATTTCAGAAACATAGTCATCTTGGAAAAAGATGGGTCTCAGTGCATTGGCTGTATATGTTGCAATATCTTTCGCATGATAAGTGATTGAACCAAAACGTTGGACAAAGAGTGCTTTATCGGATGGGGTGTTGAACAACAACCGATCAGTTTCTTCAATAATGATGGGTGAAACGACTAAACCGAGCATCGAGATTGTCAAATAGAGAGTCTTACGTATGACATTTCCTTTTTTGATGATGGGTTGACTCTTCATCACACGGTAGAGTACTTTAGAACCGATGAACACCATAAACGCAATGATGAGCCACACAAAAATGTTGTATGCTTTGAGTGGATTGTACTTCAGCCCAATTTTCATTGTATTTTTACCCGATTCAAGGAGCATTGCAATCGATGTGACATCTTGCTTGAAATAGTAAAGAGTACTATCTGTGACAAAGAATGTAAACATAATCAAGATAAAAAGCACATAGGCTATGTAACGATGTTTCGTATTTTTGATAAAACTTAAGGTCGATACAACTAAGGCAACATTGAAAAATGCGATAATCCAGTGTTCAATGCTGATATCAAAACCATATTTGATGATGAAAATAAAATCAAGCATGAAAACAATCACGACCATGATCATGAGTTCTACGAGCTGATTTTTTTGTGATAGTTTCTGGATGAATTGTTTCATGATGTGCTCACTTTACGTATAATTTACAATTAAACAACACTTCTTACGATAATATCTTAATCTCTTTACATGAATAAATCAAGAATTTGACCTATTCCTTTGACTTGAAGCCTACTTTATTTAAGATTTTTCTTTCGTTTTCTGTGAGTTTGATGTTCTTAATGAGATCCGGTCTTTTCTGAAATGTGCGTTCAATCGAGGCTTCTTTCCGCCAATTTTCGATCAATGCATGATTGCCAGAAATCAAAACCTCGGGGACTTTAACGCCCTTATAGGATTCCGGTTTGGTATATTGAGGGTATTTGAGCCATCCTTTTTGAAGGCTATCTTCTTCTGCCGATTCTTCATGGATGACACCCTTGATAAGCCTAGCAACTGTATCTGCAACAATCATGGCTGGAATCTCTCCACCTGTGAGTACATAATCTCCAATGGACAGTTCCATATCAATGAGTTGTTCCACTCGCGCATCAATGCC
The DNA here is from genome assembly GCA_024709245.1 of Acholeplasmataceae bacterium. Classification (GTDB taxonomy): domain Bacteria; phylum Bacillota_I; class Bacilli_A; order Acholeplasmatales; family Acholeplasmataceae; genus Peloplasma. Next base: position 1,782 of record JANJXB010000097.1, read on the forward strand.
TTCATAATGTCCACATAACAAAATGATATGTTTTCGATTCGACAATTCGATGGCTTTTTGTTGATTGAAAAGTTGACCTTGAGGACTGAGCAAGATGACGATAGATTCTTCAGTTCTCAACTTGTGAATCACATCATAAAATGGTGGAAACTGCATCAACATGCCTGCTCCACCCCCATAAGGTGTGTCATCGATTTTTTTATGCTTGTTGTGGCTGTAATCTCTGAGTTGGTGTAATCGAATAGCAATCAATTTGGCTTCAATCGCACGTTTGATAATCGATGTGTTCAAAAAAGCATCAAAAAATTCTGGGAATATCGTCACAATATCGATAATCATATTAATCCCTCAATGGTTTGAATGATGATTTTATCGTTTTCAACGGAAACAACGAAAGCTTCCACAAAAGGAACCATCGCTTTCTTACCGTCAGGTTTTTGTATTTCAAGCAAATGCCCTTGTGGCACTGGAATGATACTTATGACCATTCCAATCTGATTTCCTTCAGTATCAAATACTTTTTTATCCACAAGATCCTGGTAATGAAAATCATCTTCTTCCAGTTGGTCATTGACATCATGATCCGAAAAAACATCCATACCTTTGTAGGGGAGAATGTCGTTGATATTGTCGTAACCTTTGAATTTCACGATGAACAGGTTTCCTTGGGGACGGACACGTTCAATCTCGAACGTTTTTTTGACACCTTTGATCATCACAAACAAAGTCGCACCAATGAAAAAGCGGTTAAAATCACTGTAATTGTAGATTTTAACCTCTCCTCTGATGCCATGCGAATTGGTGATGTTTCCAATCAAATACATGTCACTCATCCTTAAAATGAGTCGATGTCAATCTGCACACGTTTGCCTTCTTTTGAAGCACCCGCATATACGATTGTACGCATCGCACTTGCTATTTTTCCGCCTTTACCGATGACACGACCCAAATCTGCTTCATTGACAAGAAGCTGGATGGTGATGGTCTCATCATCAGTGGAAAGAATCTTGACTAATACATCATCTGGGTTAACGACTAATGGCACTATCATATTTTTGATGAGTTTTTCAAAATCTACCGCCATGGTTTGTTCCCCCTTTTGTTATTTGCTGAGTACGTTATACTTCTTAAATAAGCTTTTTACAGTGTCTGTGGGTTGTGCACCATTGCTAATCCATTGTTGAACTTTAGCGGAATCGACATTGACTTGACCCACCAAAGGATCATATGTTCCGATGACTTCTAAGAATTTTCCGTCTCTCGATCTGCTGGACTCACTTGCAACCACTCTGTAAAAAGGTCTCTTATTTGAACCAAATCTTTGTAATCTTAATCTTACTGCCATATCTTTCACTCTCTTTCTTGAACTATTCCATGATTATTATACACGATTCAAACACAGTGTCAAGTACTTTTACTTAACACATTAAAAATTTAGATTGGCATCGAACATCTGAGAAGGTCCTACGAATTTAAACCCTTTGACATCCTTGAGCTGTTTTTTCAGGTTAGCCTCGATATCCTTGTCGCCATAAACAACGGCATACCCTTGTTTTTCTGAAATGTAAGTGATATCGACAGGTAAAGATTTGAGTTTATCCAGTACTTGCTTACCTTGGTAAAAAACAACATACGACATACGGTTAGCGTACATGACAGCTACCTCCTTTTTTGACAATTCCCATTTGATCAGGTGTTTTAATATGACTTGAAACCGCCTGCGTCATGTCAAACAAAAACTGATTCAGGTCATCTTGAAACACTTTTTCGGATTCAAAATATGACTTGACTTCAGGTTTTCCATAAAGCATTGTTTTGGCTTCACTGAATTTTTTCACAGCTTCTTTGAAATCAGGATGGTATGAGCCTCCTGAAGACATGATGGATTCATAGGCCAGTTTAGCTTTTTGAAATTGTTCGATTTCATTCTTGTATAAGACTGCTATCGTTTGATCAAGTTTTTTGATGGATTGATAAACCGGATCACGTCTGATTTCATCTAGGACGTGATAGGCTTGCATGATAATATCTGTCATCAAAGTTCTTCCTTTCTGAATAATCTATATTCACCGGGTTGTAAATCCCCGAGAGTTAATGAACCTATCGATATTCTTTTTAGGTTTTCGACCTCATATCCAACGGCTTTAAACATTCGCTTAACTTGATGAAATTTGCCTTCATCAATCGCAATTTTAACATGAATACCCTGATGTTCAACAGACAATGCTTTAGCAAGATATGGATTTCCATGTCCATCATGGATGGTGACACCGGTGAGTAATGATTCGGAATGCATCAATGGCTTGTTTAAAGTGACTTCATATGTTTTGGGCAAGTGATGATTCGGATGGGTGATTTGGTGGAGCAAATCACCATCTGTCGTTAGGATCAATAATCCTTCAGCATCCAAATCCAGTCTACCCGCAATGGATAAATCAAATCGACTGTATGGTTCTTGAATCCATGAGAGAGCAACCGGATGCATAGGGTCGTGATGGGCCGAGAGAAAGCCCTTTGGCTTATAGAGAGCAATATGAACAGGGTCTTGATAAAAAACGCTTAAACCGTCGATTGTGACGGTTTCTTTGAGTGGATCCAACGTGTGTTCAGGTCGCGTGACCTGTAAACCATCAATCATGACATGTTTATTTTTTATCAAACGCTTGACTTCACTCCTGGAACCATATTTGAGATTGCCAAGAAATTTATCGATACGCATGGGCACTCCCCTTTGTGATATAATATGAATGAGGTGTATGTGTTATGATAACCATGAAAAATGTAATCAAGGAAGGTCATCCCACTTTAGTGACTGTTGCAAAACCAGTGAAATTACCACTGACACAAGGTGATCAGAAATTGCTGAAAGATTTGCTCAATTATGTCAAACATTCACAAGATGACGAGATGGTTGAGAAATACGATTTGAGACCTGCAGTAGGAATTGCTGCTCCTCAAGTCAATGTATCCAAACGCATGTTTGCAGTCCATGTGACTGATTTTGATGGTACTCTTTATTCGTATGCCATCGTCAATCCTGTTTTAAAAGATAAAAGTACTGAACTCATCTATGTGCCTGGTGGAGAAGGGTGTCTTTCCGTGGATCGTGAGACAGAAGGACTCACTCCCCGATATGCTTGGGTTGTGTTTGAGGCATTAAGCTATGATGTCCAGACTGGAAAACTCATTCCGATTGAACTTCGAGTTGAAGGATATGTTGGGATTGTGTTTCAGCATGAATTTGATCATATCAACGGCATCATGTACACAACGAAATTATTCAAAGAACTTCCGATGGCAAAACCTGCTTTTGAGTTTGTGGAAGCACCTGAATCTACTTCATGAATGTTCTTACCACTTTAATCTGATTGTCTAAAATGTCATCATAGGTGACATTTTTTGTTTCTTCATTGGGAAATATGATTTTGGATAAAGCTGTTCTCGCTGATGCTTTCTTTTTCTCAGCATTTCCAAATAATTTCTGGAAAAATCCTTCTTTCACCGGTTGATCAGGAAAGTGGGTCTGATACACTTTATTATCCATGATCATAAATCCATCGAACCGATCACGATCGAGCTTTTTCATGAGATCAAGTACATTGGTTTTACCATGACCCATTAATTTCGGTTGACCATCGTGATCAGAATCGATACAAAAGAATGCTCCGATGCATGATCTTAGGGTACGATACGCAGTAGTTGTCGATTCTCCTTGGTTCATGATCAAGACTGGATCAAATGCAACCGTGACATGATTGGTCTTCATTTTTTTGAGGATATAAGCATACGTCGATGACTTATAACCATGCACAGGCAGTAATATGATTTTTTTGCTATTTTTGTATGCATACTCAAAAAAGGGTGTCAATACTTTTTCAATCTCGGGATATTGATTGATCACATCATCAAATTTTGGCAATCGAAAATAAACATGACTGATTTTTAACCGATCAGCAACTTTTATCATGTACTTAAACTCATCGAGTGCATCGGTCTGTTTTCTAGAATCACTTAAGTTAAATGACTGAATATTAGAGTCCAATATTCCGATTTTCATTTTATTCAGTTTTAGATCATTGGTGATTTTTTTGAGTTCATTATCCGATATTTCGATGATGGGTTGTCCGTTATATGTTCTTAAACAAATCGTATCCAATCCATGCCTTTGAGCAAATAACATTTGATCTTCAAAGGTGGAATGCCCTTCTGCATCTAAATATCCAGTGATGGTTGGTTTCATATATTTCTCCATTCGTACATTAAGATGCCTCCTGCTACACTGACATTGAGGCTTTCAACATTCTTTGTGGGTATCGTTACAGATGCATCAGCAAGACTCTTAATCTCTTCAGAAACTCCATGTCCTTCATTGCCAAGAATGATGACAATGTGATCCACCTTGACAAGTTGACCTTCTTCATGTGCATCAGCACAAAGAATGGTGTAACGTTTCTCTTTGAGTTCGCTGATGGCTTCTTTCAATGATCTCCGTTCTACATACACATCGAAGATAGATCCTTTGGATGCTCTTATGGTTTTCTCATTGTATAAATCAGCACTTCGATTGGAGAGAATCACATGCATAAATCCAAATGCTGATGCACTTCTGATCAAAGCACCTACATTATCTGGGTCTTGCACATCATCCAGCATCAATACTTTGTTTGATACTTGGATAGGATTCGTCTTTTTACACACAGCAATCTGATTGAATCGTGTTTCTGCTTGCTGCAATTCATCCATCAATGCTTCATCAATCCATGTGCCTTCGAGATTGGGGTCGCTTGTGATGATTTCATGAATAGCGTTTGCCTGTTTTGCTTTCTCGATCTGATGCGAACCATAGACGAGAAAAAGTCCATGCACATCGCGATACTTCTTGAGCATGAGGCTTTTCCATAATTTGAAATTTTTATTTTGCTTTGATATCATCATGTTTTACATCACTCACTTCGATTGACTTCACTCTTTTTATTCTACCTTTTGAAGATTCATCCATCATTTTTCACCGCATTCATCATCAAGTTATGATACCAAGATTCGATGCTTTTTTCACAATGTTTCATCTTTATCTCTATTCTATCATATATGATATAATAACTTCGGTGGTGAACATATGAAAAAATCAGATATTCTAGAAACTGCAAAGGCTTTACTTGAATCCCAACCCAATCAACTTGCAATGCTGTCCAACGCTTCAGCCTTTCTTTATGAGACCTTTGATCGAATCAATTGGGTCGGTTTCTACCTCTTTGATTCAAAGGTTTTAACCGTTGGTCCATTCCAAGGTAAGGTTGCTTGTTCTGTCATTCCCTTAGGAAAAGGTGTATGTGGAGAAGCAGCTGAAACTCGAAAGACAATGGTGGTTAAGGATGTGCATCAGCATCCGAATCACATTGCTTGCGATGCCAATTCAAGATCAGAAGTTGTAGTCCCCATCTTCATCAAAAACAAGCTTTTTGGTGTTCTTGATGTTGATAGTCCAGTCGAAAATAGATTCGATCCGGAAATCGTCTCTTTCTTAGAGGATTTCGTCCGGTTATTGGTAAAAACAATTGACAAATGATACCCTCTAGGGTAAAATTGAAAGCGTCGGTGAAAAGCAGGCAATTGATTGAAACATGTGCGATCCCTACCCTTTGGAGCCCTTAGTACCCTTCTTCTGCTTGAAGGCGAACAGAATATCGGGATACCTTGATTCGAGAAATTTGCATTTTTGCCTACCAAAAATAGAAAGAGGAGGTAAAAATTATGTCACGTTACACAGGACCATCATGGAAGATTTCCCGCCGTTTAGGTTACTCGATTTCTGAAACTGGTATCGAACTGAAGAAACGCCCTTATGCACCTGGCCAACATGGTCAACGCAGAGCAAAAATTTCGGATTATGGTACTCAGCTTCATGAAAAACAAAAGGTTCGTTTCACTTACGGTGTCTCTGAAAAACAATTCAGAAAGACATTTGAAGAAGCAAACTTAAGAGAAGGTAAGCACGGTGAAAACTTCTTGAAGTTGCTCGAGTCAAGACTCGACAACGTCGTTTATCGTCTCGGTTTGGCCAAGACAAGAGCACAGGCACGCCAGCTCGTCAATCACGGTCATTTCCTAGTCGATGGCAAGAAGGTCGATATTCCTTCATACCGTTTGGTTCCAGGTCAGAAGATTGCTCTCAAAGAAACTTCTAAAGGACTCAAGGTTGTTCAGGAAGCACTTGAAGGACAATATGCATCCGTTGACTTCGTATCCTTTGACAAGGCTACAGGCGTCGGTACATTCGTTCGTTTCCCAGAACGCAAGGAAATCTTGACTGAAATCAACGAACAGTTGATCGTCGAATTCTACAACAGATAACCAAGAAAATGACTTCCAAACGGAAGTCGTTTTTTTATTCTGAAGTTCCAAACAAAAAAGGCTCGATGAGAGCCTTGATTTATTTTTTGAGTGCTGCTCTGACCAGGGTCAGGAAAGAATTTGGATCTAAGGATGCGCCTCCGACGAGTGCACCATCAATATCGGACATACCGAGTAGACTATCCACATTTTTCACATTCACAGAACCACCATAAAGAATTCTCAGTTGATCAGCAACGCTTTCTGAATATAGTTTTGCAATGACTTTTCGAATGGCGATGATGGTATCATTGGCTTGTTCTGGTGTTGCAGTCACACCTGTACCAATTGCCCATATGGGTTCATAAGCAATGACAGTTTTCAGTGCATCTTCGGCACTCACATTGAGATAGGCTTTTTCAACCTGTTTACGGACAACTTGATCGGTTGTACCTTTTTCTCTAATCTCTAAAGATTCACCCACACAGACAATCGGTGTGAGATCTGCGTGAACTGCAGCAATGAGTTTCAAATTGACCGATTCATCGGTCTCATTGAAATAGGCACGACGTTCACTATGGCCAATCACCACATAATCGACACCATAACTTTTCAGCATGGCAGCAGATATTTCACCTGTAAAGGCTCCTTCAGAAGCATAGTGCATGTTTTGAGCACCAATTCTTAAGTTTTCTCCTTCGCGTTTGACAAGATCACGTAGAAAAATAGCTGGCGCACAAATCACCGATTCAACGATATCCTTATCAGGAACTTCAAGATTGACCGCGTAGATGAATGCAAGTGCATCATCTTTGGTCTTATACATCTTCCAATTTCCGGCAATCAACGGTCTTCTTTTCATAGGACTAACCCAAAATAGTCGATACGTCTTTGATGGCTTCTTCTGCGCGAGAACCTCTCGCTACGATACGTACGTTTTCACCATGTGGCACAGCAAGTGACATGAGTGCAAGGATTGATTTCAAATCAACCACTTTGTTGTGATAGTGTAATTCAATTTCAACTGCATACTTGGAAGCAGTTTGAACGACTTTGGCTGCGAGACTTGCGTGCAGACCCTGTGTACTTTTGATAACAATTTCTTTTTCAATCATTTCTTTTTCCTCCGTTAGAACATGGGTGGTGTGGAAATCCACAGCACCTTGGCGTGTTGAAGACTGTTATTGGTCAGATAATGCTCCTTATTGGCGAGATAGTAGAATGTTTCGCCTTTTCTGATGACATGTCTTTTTTTGTTTAAGACCAATGTCACTTGACCTTCGAGCACATATCCGAATTCCTCACCGGCATGGGGATCATCGATTTCCGATTGTCCACCCGGTTCAAGATCAATAATAATGGGTTCCATTTCATATTTTAGCGCATTTGGAACTATCCAACTGATCATATGCTTCAAATCAGTATTTTCCTTGATGTAGAAATCTTCTTTCTTGAAAACGGCAGTTTGTTCTTCTTCTTTGCTGAAGAATTCATGTATGTCCGTTCCGAGCACTTCAAGGATGGAAAACAGTGTTTGCATAGACGGAGATGTGAGGTTATTTTCCAGCTGGGAAATGTAACCTTTGGTCAGTTCCAACCGATTGGCCAGTTCTTCCTGTGTTAATCCATTTCCAAGGCGTAGTGCTCTGATTTTTTTACCGATATCCATTATTTGTCGTCAACACATTGGATACCTGGAAGTACCTTGCCTTCCAAATATTCAAGTGATGCTCCACCACCGGTGGAAATATGAGTGAATCCATCGGATAATCCGAATTGGATGACTGCAGCAGCGGAATCACCACCACCAATGATTGTGGTTGCTTGATTCTTAATGCCTGCAATCGAGAGAGCGATGCTCTTCGTACCTTCTGAGAATCTTGGGAATTCGAAGACTCCAAGAGGTCCGTTCCAAACGACAGTTTTAGCTTCTTGAATGTATTTTTCGAAAATAGCAACTGTTCTGGGTCCAATATCTAAGCCCATTTCATCATGAGGAATGGCGTTGATGTGTCTGACATTCTTTTCGGTTTCAGCATCGAATGCCTTACCTGTGTAAACATCATCACCGAGTTCGATTTTGCCGTTGGCTTGGATGAGTAATTCTTTTGCAAGTTCAACTTTGTCGACTTCAAGTAAACTCTTACCCACTTCATAACCCATTGCTTTAAAGAATGTGAAGGCCATACCGCCACCAATCAACACCTTATCTGCAATCTTCAGAAGATTTTGAATCACTTCAATTTTATCTGATACTTTGGCTCCCCCTAAAATCGCAACGAAAGGACGTTTTGGATTTTCGAGTGTACCGCCAATGAAATTAATTTCTTTTTCAAGTAGGAATCCTGCAACTGTGACAGGAATGTTTGCTGCAATCCCCACATTCGATGCTGCATCGCGATGCGCAGTGCCGAATGCATCATTGACAAAAACATCGCCTAAAGATGCCCAATACTTACCGAGTTCTGGATGATTCTTGCTTTCTTTATTACCATCTAAATCTTCAAAACGTGTATTCTCAAACATGAGAACTTCTCCGTTTTTAAGTTGTGCCACTGCATCTTCTAATACCTTACCCCGTGTAACTGGTACGAAGATGACTGGTTTCTTCAAATGTTCAGAGAGACGTTTTGCAACAACTTCTAAACTGTTCTTCGCTTTGTCAGCTTCATCCTTGACACGTCCTAGATGTGAAAATACAATTGCTCTACCCCCTTGATCCAATACATACTTGATGGTGGGTAGTGCTTCAACGATTCTGTTTTCATCGGTGATGACGCCGTTCTTAAGTGGAACGTTGAAGTCAACGCGAATCAAAACCTTCTTACCCTTGACCTGAATGTCTCTAATGGTCTTTTTAGCCATGTGAATTCCTCCTTATTTGATTGTTATCGATTTGATTTTTAGCCGTTCTTATTATAACACTTATTCTAAACATTTTCTATATCAATGGCCATGAAAGTGTTTTACTTTAGTATTTCTAATCCGAATCAAATCTTCGGTCTGTCGTTGCCATGATGTTCTATTGATGTTCACATTTAAAACTCTTCCGCTGAGAAACGTGAATTCAATCCCATTTGTGAGTTCACAAATACTCCTAAGAGCAGGATAATTAATCCAAATGGTTTCATAGGTTCTCGTATTTCCAAGGGGTATAAACATCATTTCATCACAAATGATGACCGGAATCTTATAACGGCTTTTCAAGTGTTTTTGGCATGACTTGATGTATCCTTCATAAGTAAAGAATGCATCTATACACTTGTTTTTGATGAATCTCAAAGCTGACATCTTGTAGTAATGGATATCGTCTGTTTGATATACTGCAAGTCCTTCTCTTTGTTGCATGATGTATTCGATCATATTCTTGATACAAATCATAAAAAAAAGGCCAAGAGGCCTTTTCAATTATGCTTGTTCCACCTTAGGTTCAGTTTCTTTCTTAGGTGCTTTCTTAACGACAGGTGCTTGACCTTCGACTAAGACTAGACGTTGTTCGCTTTCTGGATCAAAGAAATGACATTTGTTCATATCGAGAGCAAGCTTCATCTTATCTCCGATACGTACGCCTGCTCTTGCATTGATGCTAGCGCATACGTTTGATCCATTGACACTGGTGTATAGGTTTGTCTCAGAACCTAGTAGTTCTGCAACGTCAACAACGATATCAAGGACAGCATTTGGGTAAGTTTCCATAACAACTGCTTCATCATGAATATCTTCTGGACGAATGCCTAGAATGATTTCTTTGTTTTGGAAATTATTGGATCTTACAATCTCAAACTTATCGGCTGGAATTTGAAGTTTGTGATCACCTGCAGTAAATAAACCTTTGCTATCCACTTTACCGCGAATGAAGTTCATGGGTGGAGTTCCAATGAATCCAGCAACGAATAAATTGTTCGGATAATCATAAATATCTTTAGGTGCGCCAACTTGCATGATATAACCATCTTTCATGACAACAATTCGGCTTGCCATGGTCATGGCTTCGATTTGGTCATGGGTAACGTAAATGGTTGTTGTTTCAATCTTATTGTGTAATTTAATCAATTCGCCTCTCATTTGAACGCGAAGTTTCGCATCAAGGTTGGATAGTGGTTCGTCCATGAGGAATACCTTGGCATTACGAACGATGGCTCTACCGAGTGCGACACGTTGTCTTTGACCACCGGAAAGTGCTTTTGGCTTACGCTTCAAATAAGGAGTCAAACCAAGAATTTCAGCAGCTTCCTGTACTTTGTCATTGATGACATCTTTGGGCATTTTTCTAAGTTTCAAACCAAATGCCATGTTATCATAAACAGTCATGTGAGGATAAAGCGCATACGATTGGAACACCATCGCGATGTTTCTGTCTTTAGGTGCTTTGTCATTGACGAGTTCTTCGTCGATGTAGAGTTCTCCAGAAGAGATTTCTTCAAGACCTGCAATCATTCTGAGTGTTGTCGATTTACCACAACCAGAAGGTCCAACGAAAACGATAAATTCTTTGTCACGAATATCCAGATTGAAATCAAAGACTGCCTGGACACCGTTTGGATAAAT
>JANJXB010000001.1 GCA_024709245.1 Acholeplasmataceae bacterium
CATGACTTGCGGATTGAGGATGGCGAAGCGCGGCCGGGCCGGCGGCACGTAGAAGACCTTTTTCTGCTGCGTCGCCCGCTTGGTCACCACGGCTCCAACATTCGACTCCGAGCCGGTCGCCGGCAAGGTCAGCACGATGCCAACCGGCAGCGCCAGCCGGGGGACATGCTGGCCGCTGACGATGTCCCAACCATCGCCGTCATAGAGCGCAGCGCAGGCAACGAACTTGGCGCCATCGGACACCGAACCGCCGACAACGCCGATATTCAATACACCGATAGCTGTACCGGTTGAGACTTGTATATATGATTGAAAAGTTTGTATCTCACTGTAGACTATCAAAGATTCATAGCGAACATAATGAACAACATGATAAGTCGTATCACTTTCTAAGGGCAAGGTACTCAATTGCATAATGAATGAATACATTTGTTCAATTTGCAGCTCTTCAAAGGTCATTTCAACTTTGATACTGTCTCTGTCATAAAATCCAGGGGTTTCTGATTGTTTGGAATAAATCAGTCCGTAAGCTATCATAGGTTCAGTAATAGATTGATCCAACTCAAAATCATGAGCATCAAACCAGATTGAAAAACTGTGAATTTGATGAACAATTTCATCCATCAGTGTTGAATCGTCAAAATGACTAGGTTCAGTGAAAAAAGATGAAGCGTTGATATAAGTATAGTCATAATGCCAAATTGCATAAAGCGTCATGTTGGATATGACAACATATTCATCGAATATCCATAAATCATTTCCATTCATATCGATAGACCAACCCATGAATATATGATCTTCATAGACGATTGTCATATCGACTCCATGTGCGTAATCACCTTCATACACCCATTCTGTGATTGGATTCGGTGAGAAAGCTCCATTTAAGTCATATGTTACTAAATACTGAACGTCTGGTGTCTCTTCCATCCATTTCGCATACACGATGGTATTCTGATAAAGATTCATGGTTTCAAAGTCAAATGGTTGCGATGAATCCAGAGATACTCCCCAACCTGTAAAAACAAACCCTTCTCGCACAGGTTCGGTAATCGGTCTAATGCCATAAGTTCCTATCTCAATCGTTTGATTTGGAAAGGATCCACTTCCCCCTTGTAAATCAAAAGTCAACGTAACATAGATAGGTGTGGTATCGAGGATCCACTTTGCATAAAGAATGATGTCTTCTGTGATCATTTCTGAAGGTATAAATGGCATCTGAAATGATGAATCTTTAAACCAACCATCAAATAGATATCCCTCTTTCACTGGATCAATACTTGGAATGACAGCATGCTGACCTGAAAGAATGGATTGTGTGTCGAAATGACCTTGACCGCCATTGAGTTCAAAACTGACTTCATGATAGATGGGTTGTGAAGGTAAAACAGCAGTAATCGTGATGGTTTTTTGTTTAAACTCTTCACCAATCATGATTTTGATATCGACAGTATAAACTTCGCCTTCAACTATTTCAATGGTATTTCCGGTGACTGTCACAGGATTGCCTTGATGATCCGTCACAGATAGTGTTACCAATGCACCGTAAGTTTTAATCAATTGGCTGATGTCTTCGATGGTATATGGAATGACGTAGATTCCAGCTGGCACATTGATCTGATCGACAGCTTCAATATCGATTTCATTTAAAGGATTCTCTTCATTCTCACAAGCCATGAGAATGAACATAGACAATAAAACGACAAAAAAAAGAGCAAAGATGCGTTTCAAGATGATTCCCCTCGTTTCTAAAATAGAAATATTACATTTATATTACGCTTATTTATATGGGAAATCAAGATGAAATGAGGATTTCGATGCTCCTATTTGAAGATACTGATTTTTCGATGAGCTATTGACATGGGAATGTTATCTAAATCTTTTATTGTGATCCATATCCAATCTGAATCTGGCTTTCCAACCAGTGAGACATGACATACAATCATATGCCAAATCTTGTGTGTAAAAATATGCTGATATGTGCTAGATTCACCGTGGAAAACTAACGTGATTCCCTTTTCTTCTAAGAATTGTACCACTGAAGCAATACTTTCAAATTCAAATTGAGGGTATTCATACATCCCGTTGAGAAGTGTTTCTGTTCTTTTTCTGACATAGACACCTTCATTGTGATGAATGATGAGTGTGATGTAAAACTCATTCTTTTTTTCCTTAAGTCTTGATAAATAAGGATATGATTGCATTTCATTTCTTTGATAGGCAAAGCAAGAAGTATTGAGTGGGCACTCTTCACATTTAGGATTCTTCGGTCTGCAAAGGATTGCTCCAAGTTCCATCATGGCCTGTGTATAGACCTCTGGAGTGGAACGCTCGATTTGTTGTTGGTTATACTGATCAAGTACTTTTTTGTTTTTCTCTTCTCGCATGTCATGAGGATTGCCTAAATATCTTGAAAGCACCCTGATGACATTGCCATCTAAAGCACTATAAGGCTTGTTGTATGCAATCGACATGATTGCACCAGCTGTGTATTTTCCGATACCTGGTAATGCAATCACTTCTTCATAAGTCTTTGGAAAGATTCCTTGATGATGATCCTTGATGTACTTTGCTGCCAAATGCATATTCTTGAATCGTCTATAATATCCAAGACCTTCAACATCTTTATGAAGTGTCTCTTCATCAGCGATTGCAAGTTCATCGATGGTAGGATATTTTTGGATAAAACGTTCAAAGTAGGGTAATACTGTATCGACTTGAGTTTGTTGAAGCATGACTTCACTGACCCAGATATGATAAGGGTTCTGAGTCATACGGAAAGATAATTTCCGATGATGTTTTTGATACCAATCTTCTAGTTTTCGGATGTCCATGTGATTTCCTTTTCGCGGATTCCACAATGTTCGATGATGTCATCAAATCGCGTGAGGGTTGACATCACGATTCCGTGACAAACAACGATGATTTTTTCATGGTGCTTGTACTTTTTAATCGCCTCATAGACGCGTTTACTCAAGTCTTCATAGGATTCCCAACGATAGAGATGTTCAGGCTTTCTCACACCTTTGGCACTCATATATTCCTCATAGGATTTCGACATGTCAAAGTCAAATTTGAAGGCTGTATCGGGCATCCACTCATGCAAATCGTTTTCGACTGCTAAAGGAATTTGTGTCAATCGGGAAAGGATAGCTGCTGTTTGCAAAGCTCGAGTATAGGGCGATGATAAAATGAGTGTTGCACCTTTTAAGATTGGATCTTTTGCACGTGCTTCTGCTTGCATGACACCCCGATCCGTGAGTTTACCTAAATCAAAACCCATCCCAAAATAATGGCGTTCTAAAACTTCGTCATAACGGGGTTCACCGTGTCGAACTAAAATGATGGTTGTCTTCATATGTTCATTCCTCTCATACCAATTATAGCATAAATCACATAAGTCCCTTCACTTCACATGATCTCTCATCTATGATATAATTTTTGCGTGTTGAGGAGGAATTATATGTCAAAGATTTTAGAAAGACGATCGATAAGAAAATACGATACAAACGTTAAAATATCTAGAACTGAAATGAAGCAAATCTTGGAAGAAGCCACACGTGCTCCCTCATCGATGAACATGCAACCCTGGCGCTTCATCGTTGTTGAAAGCATCGATGCTAAAGAAAAACTGAGACCTGTGCTCTATGGTAACCAACTCCAATTGGATACATCATCTGCTATGATTGTCATCTTCACAGATTTGAAAAAATTCGAATATGCAGAAAAGATTTACAATAAGGCAGTTGAAGCAGGACTCATGCCCGAAGAGGTTCGTGAAAAACAATTGAGAAACATCTCAAATATGATTCACACTCTCTCTCCTGAAGGTGTCGAAAAAGGTGGCTTGATTGACAGTGGACTGGTTGCAATGCAACTGATGCACATTGCCAAAGAACATGGTTATGATACCTGTTCAATCGGTGGCTTCCGTCACGATCAAATTGCAAAAGCACTGGGTATTGATTCCGATCGCTATAAACCCGTGATGATTGTTTCGATTGGCAAAGCAGCTGAAGAAGGCTACCCATCGGTAAGACTTGATATTGAAGATATAACAACTTGGTTATAAATAAAAGGCCCTAAGGCCTTTTTGTTTTAAATGATATTTTCTTCGATTAGGATATGTTCAAGACTTTGCTTAATCACTTCTTCTTGACCGCCATCGATGACAATACAAAACTCAGCACCACAAGGAATTCCGAGTGAGAGTACCATCAACATGGATTTTAATGTGACTTGCTTATTTTGATAGATGATGTCTACCTTGCCTTGTGATTTTGCTGCTGCTCTCACAAGATTGGATGCGGGTCTCGCATGAATACCTTCAGGACTCTTGACTGTATAGTTGATTTTGATCATGGTTTACTCTTCTATAGTTCCAGCAGATTCTGGTAATAAGATTTTAAGAATCAATGCTGTTAATGTTGCTCCTGCCGAAAGGGCAATCAAGAACCCCCACCAATTTTGCATGATGAGAATCACAAACAACCCGCCATGAGGCGCAGGAACTGAGGTGCCAAATAATCCTACCAAAGCACCTGCCAGTGCACTTCCGGCAATGATGGCAGGTAATACAGCCTTAGGATTGGATGCTGCAAAAGGTATCGCACCTTCGGTGATGAATGATGCTCCCATGATCCAGTTCGTCTTACCGGCTTCAATTTGCTGTTCATTGAATTTATTCTTGAATAAGACTGTTGCAAGCGCTATTCCTAGAGGAGGTGTCATTCCACCGGCCATGACAGCCGCCATCAGTGTTGAAGACACACCCCCTGCTATCGATGCAACACCGACAACATAAGCCGCTTTATTGATGGGACCTCCCATGTCGATTGCCATCATGGCACCCGCTATGAGACCGACGAGTATGGCACTGGTTCCATCTAAACCTTGTAAGAATGATTGCAATCCATTTGTGACCGGAGTCACGACTAAATTGACAATCAGCATGACTAAGCCGATGAGTAAAGTTCCTAGTAATGGGAATAATAACACAGGTTTGATACCATTCATGGAACGTGGTAATTTCGAGAAGACTTGCTTAAGAAGCAAAACAATATACCCAGCAGCAAAACCACCGATGAGCGCACCAAGAAATCCGGATCCACCCGTAGATGAGAGTGCTCCTGCAACAAAACCTGGAACAAAACCAGGTCGGTCACCAATCGCATAGGCAATGAATCCAGCTAATATGGGTAACATGAATCCAAAAGCTACTTTTCCAGTATCTCCAAGCCAAGCAGATATCTCATTACCCCATCCATAATTTGCTGCACCTGCATTCGCTGCATCAAAAACAAAGGCTAGAGCAATGAGAATTCCACCTGCAACGACAAATGGAATCATTTGAGAAACTCCACTCATGAGATTCTTATACACATTGTTTTTCATATGTTTCTCCTATTTTGATGGATCTGAGTAGATCTTATATTTATTTTGAATCGCATCTTCAATGAGTTGGTTCGCATTTTTAATCCCTTGTGTGACACTCACTTCAATCAGTGGTTTACCTTGGAATCGTTTCATTTCCACTTTTGCATCTGCTGCCACGATGACAGCTACTGCTTCTTCAATATCGTGAGATTTCAGTCTATTTTCAACACCAATGGCTCCATTGGTTTCTACAATGACTTTAACACCTAACTTTTTACCTGCTTTTTCAAGCATTTCTGCAGCCATGTAGGTGTGCGCAATACCCGTAGGACATGCGGTAACAGCAACGATTTTTAACACATTGATTTCCTCCTTTGGGATAACATTCAATCGATCGATGATTTGATGGTATTCAGGTCAGTTACTCATATTGATCCATGAATCTCTTGTATTCGAATTGAATCTAAAAAGTGTCGATAGAGATTTGGATCTGCAAGTTCATTTCCAAATGTGGTTGCAGAAGCTAATGCAACCGCAGATCGATAAGCTTCGATGATATCGTTTGTTTTTTGATATCCAAGAACAAATCCAGCAACCATGCTATCCCCTGCACCGACTGTATTTTTTACAGGGTAGTCTAAAGTTGATGCACGATAAATATGGTTTTTTGTCAATAGGATCGATCCTTCTGCCCCCATGGAAATGAGGACATGCTCTGCTCCGCTTTCGATGAGTTTCTGACCATAGTGGATGAATTCAGACATTTCTTTGATTTCTTGACCAAAAAATTCTTTGAGTTCAACCAGATTAGGCTTGATGAGAAAGGGATGATATTCAAGGAATTGTGACATATAATTTCCGGGGGTATCCATGACGAAACGAATCTGGTGTTGTTGACATAGACGGGCGATCTCTTGATATAAAAGGGGTTGTCCTTTGGCAGTACTCCCACCACAGATCAAGATATCCTCTGGTTTGAGTCTTTTGATTTTTGCAAGCAATAATTCCTTTTCAACATTCGATATTTGATTTCCATCATGATTAAGTTCAGTTTCTGTGGGATTTCCAGTGATTTTAATATTCAACCGTGTATCCTGTTTCACGTGAACAAAATCCTCGACAATCGCATACTTGTTTGCGAGTTCTGATTGGATAAATGACCCAGTGAAGCCACCGATAAATCCAGTGCATACACTTTCAATGCCCAGTTTTTTTAATGCGATGGAAACATTGATGCCTTTTCCACCCGCTAGAAATCTACTATTTGAAAAGCGATTCAGTCCTCCATAGGTGATGGATTCAAGTTCTATTTTATAGTCGATGGCAGGGTTCGGTGTACATGTGTAAATCATTTTCACACCTCATTTCTCAGAAATTAAAGTAACTTCATTCAGTTTGGCAAAGAGGTACGAAGTTGTCTTATCTTTTTTCGATTGATCAGCAACTACATATGCATGCCTTGAGCGCTCAATGACAGTCTTTTTGATGATACCTTCTCTTGAATCTGGTGTTGAATATCCAAATTCAGAAATACCATTGGTTCCAAGGAACGCAATGTCAAAATAAAGGCTTTTGAGAAAGACAACAGCTTCTTCACCCACAACTGCTTCAGTCACCGGTTTAATGGGTCCACCCAATATCATCACATTAAACCCTTTTTTCAAGAGTTCAGAAGCAATATCCAATCCATTGGTGACAAATGTGCATCCCATCGCCTTGATGTGTTGAATGATTTGAAATGTGGTTGATCCTGCATCGATAAAGACAAACTGACCCTCAGAAATCAATTGAGCAGCTTTTTCTCCGATCCAGGATTTTGCTTCCAAGTGAACATCGGATCTCATGTTGCGTTCAATATCGGCTTCATGCGAATCCAGGTAGATGACAGAACCATACACTTCTTTCATCAGTCCATGTTTCACGAATTCCTTGATGTCTCTTCGGATGGTTGATTGACTGCAATTTGCATGGAGTGCGATCTCAGATATTTGAACATCTCGATTCTTTTTGACAAACTCTAGCACCACAGATTGCCGTTTACTTTTTTGCATGAAAACCTCCAAAACGAATGATTCACTTTGATTATACGACTTTTTCATACTTTGTCAATCTTTTTCATTTTTTCTCAAATTCATTTGCTTCTCTGCTTCTATTTTGTCTTGATGATGGCCTTCATTTCCTCTTAACTAGACATCAGCGGTTCGCTCTAACCTCTCAAAATAAAAACCAGTCCAATCGAACTGGTTTGTAATCCACGTTTTTCTCTTAAATATCGTATTGCGATAGAATTTGTGCAGGTGTCTTTTTGAGTAACATTGCTACAGGGAATAAGCCTGCACCTAAATTGATGAGATAGAGTAAGATAAGACCTATAATGAAAGTTAGCGGATTGACATAGAAATAATTAAGCTGACCTAATAAACCTTCTTGTAATCGACCGAGTGCAATATTGGCTAGGACAAATCCAATTAAGGTCGTCATCGTTGTCAACACAAAGATTTCAACGATGAATGATCTAAATACATCGACTTTTCTGACACCTAATGCACGATACACACTCACTTCATAGATGCGTTGGAATAAACTTGAACGGATAACAAAATAGAATCCAAGTGTCGCTAAACCGAGTAAAATTCCTGAAGCTGTTAACGTTGAAAGTAAGACAACAGTTTGATCTCTCGTGATGGCATCATAGGCTTGTTGATAAATATCAAAGGCTTCAATATTGGGAAGATCATCAAGATTTGCTGCAAACTCTTTTGAATTTGAAACAAAGATGTTTAAATTCGGTGATGCAGCGATGGTCATCTTCTTGTTGTCATTCACTGACATCAAGACATTAGCGATCGGTGTTGCCATGTCATAAACACCTGTGATTTGGAAATTGTATGCATTCCACGCTTTTGGGAATGTTCCAGAAGGAACAGCACCAAAGAGTTGAATATAGGTTTGTCGTGATACAACCACTTCAC
This sequence comes from Acholeplasmataceae bacterium, assembly GCA_024709245.1. Taxonomy (GTDB): domain Bacteria; phylum Bacillota_I; class Bacilli_A; order Acholeplasmatales; family Acholeplasmataceae; genus Peloplasma. The sequence continues at coordinate 8,349 of JANJXB010000001.1, forward strand.
CCTCTTGAGTGGGCATGACACCATGGGTTAAAAATGACTGATCCACAAAATGATAAGGGATTGAACCATTAAAACCGCTGGTCGCGATATTGTAAATGAATAAAGCTGTGTCTTCTCTCATGTAAGTGAGTTTCACTTCGGATTCGACGACTCCAACGATCTTAAATCTCACACCACCAAACTGGAATCTTTCAAAGAAGATATCGTCATAGGACCAAATACCTGCATCTTGACCTGCTTTGGTTTCAACCAAAAGATCCGCGAGTGCTTCAGAAATGAGAATTTCATAGCGATTCGAAGGCATTCTTCCTAAAACCAATTGGTTTTCAGAAACATGAGTAACAGTTTCAATCGGTGCATTGAATGTGGCAATCGGAGAGTCATTGGAAGCTCGATCAAACTCGAAAGTCACGCTACCATAGGGATTGACATAAAATTTAGGATCATCCTCCTCATTCAATGCCATCACTTGATCATACGTCCATAATATACCTGTTTGCTGGACTTGGACATACCCTTTAGGTAATGACATATAAATCTCTGGACGAACGATGACCACTGCAGCAAGTGTTGCTATTGAAATGGCGATGACCACACCTGCTATCAAGAACGATGCAAGCATCAATCTTGCTTTGACTGAGGATTTTAGCACCTTGAGAAGCGCCATTTTAAGTGTCTGCTTTAAATTGACAACGAGTGCTGAATCACGTTTGACGTCTTTATTATCTAAAATCGATAAATCAAATGTCGTTTGAGTTATCTCTTCTCGAGTCTTCTTTTGATAATGTTCATCTTTAATGATGACATTGGATGATTTATCAACCATCTTAATCTTCTGATAAGCTGTATCCATATCGATGTAAAGGGTCTTATTTTTCACAATCAATCGGATGGATATCGGTTCTTCTCCTTCATTATGGTCGGTGTAAAATGAAGTTTCTACTTTACCATCAGATAAAACAGATATCTGATTTAAATCTTTCAAATAGATGGTGTCGTCTTTATCAATCGAATGTTGTTCACCTTGTTCATTCATATAGTCATCAATAATGACTCCATCTTTGATTTCGATGATACGATCCCCATAGAATTTGGCGATATCTTTTTCATGTGTGACCAGCACCACGAGTTTTTCTTTTGAAATCTCTTTGATGATGTTCATGACATCGATGGTATTTTTACTGTCTAAGTTTCCTGTAGGTTCATCCGCAATAATCACTTTGGGATTTTTGACCAGTGCACGTGCAATCGCAACACGCTGTTGCTGCCCCCCTGAAAGCTGTAAAGCCTTTTTCTTTCTAAAGGGGTACATTCCAACCGCTGAAAGGATATAATTGACGCGTTTTTCAATGATTTCAGGATGATTGATTCCAATCATTTTGAGTACAAAGGCAACATTATCAAATACAGATAATTCTGGCAATAGATTGTAATTTTGGAAAATGTATCCAATCGATTCATTTCGGATTTGATCCCAAGTGTTTGCATCATAGTCTTTGATGACTTTACCACCAAAATCGATCGTACCACTTTGAACTTTATCCAAACCACCAATCACATTGAGTAATGTGGTTTTACCAGATCCTGATGCACCCAATAAAATGACGAGACCTTTATTTGGGAATTCGACAGTGACATCGTTTAAGACATGAATCTCATTTTTTTGATATCGATTGAAATATTTCTCTAAATGATCAACTTTAATCATGACTTATTCCCCCTTACTAGCACTCAAGGTCTCAATCACTGACTGCTTGAATACTTTCTTATTGAATCTTAATCCTAACCACGCTCCAAATGCCATGAAAGCAAAGACTAAGATGAAATAGTCTTGAAAACGCATGTAAATTAATGAGGAACGAATGATGGTAATATATGTTCTCAGCGCTGTGAGTATCGCAAATGTGATGGCAAAACCAACCAATGATAAAATCACTTGTTCTAGGACCACGAGCTTCGCAAGTAAAGTTTGATTCGCTCCAATCGATCGGTAGATGGCGAAATCCTTCTTTCTGGAATTCATGACATTTCGAGTAACAGCATGAACAATGGTGTATAAGAATAGACCAATGACCGTGAGAGAAATGAAGGCGAGGATACCTTGCATGAATTTATTGAATGCTTGCATGGGATCATTGATGTTGGATGGGTAATAAACCTTATAAATCTCTGAATCTATCTGATCAATGAATTGTCGGCCTGCAAAAATGCCATCGACACTCACCGATAACATCACATCCCCAATGTCTTCGAGATAAAGTGATTCAAAGTTAGCCATAAATTGCTGAATGATTGACTCATAGAACCCAATGGATAACTCAGAAAATCCATAATTATTTGAAAATTGAGATATGGATACTCCTGTCATGGTCACTTCATAATCTGTACCATTATAGTTTGATGTAAAAACAACTGTCTGATTCGACAAAATCGTTTGAGTCCCATCTCCGTAGATGGTAATATTTTGAGGATTGTTTTGCCAACCCTTTCCAGCATAATATTCGGTTCCATTCAATTCATAACTTAAATTAGAAGCGATTTGACCAGAAATCTGTTGATATCTTGAAATAACGATACGACCACCAGTTCGTTCCTGTTCAAGCCATGCTTTTGAAAAATAGATAGTGTTTCTCTGTAAATTATCAAAACCTGAAATGACAAATGTACCTAAAGTCATTTCGCCACCTGAACTATAATCATAGACATAAACAATCACTTCTTGTCCAATATAGAACTGTGACCAATTGTTGGTTGTGATGACGATTTCATTCATCGCAAGAGGAATGGTACCATCAATATCCCGTGCAGAAAGCATTTCTGCAGTATCGGTACCATCTGCATAGAGATTGGCGTACTCAAACTGATTCACTGATCTGACATTGACTTGAACATCATTATAAAACAAGTCGGCTTGCGTATAGACATGTCTAACATAGCGCATGCTTTCGATTTGTAATACTTCTTCATTGGTAAAGACTGATCCATCTCGTTTTTCAACGAGAAGTCTCGTTTCAGGTACGCTTGGAAATAGTTGAGATGATCCCAAATCTGCTTCTCTGACACTTTGCATCTGATTGGTATAGATGACCGTGAAGACACCCATGACAACAATTTGCAGTAGGAGCATGAAAATCATTTTACGTGGTGTGGCCAATAAGTTTCTCAGGCCAAATTTGAGCAAAGTTGGAAATGTCATGCGCTTAATCTTAGGAACTTCGGTTAAGAATTGTGGTTCTACGGGTTTAATCTTTTTATCTTCGACGACTTCTCCGTCCATCATTTTAATCTTACGTGTTGCATATTCAGCAACTTGATCATAATCATGGGTGACAACGATAATCAGTTTATCTTTTGCAATATCATGAAGCAACTTCATAACTTGGGCACCTGATGTAGAATCCAGGTTTCCTGTCGGCTCATCGGCGACGATGATAGGACAATCCTTAGCCAGTGCTCGTGCAATGACAGTGCGCTGTTTCTGTCCTCCCGATAGTTTAGATGCCTTATGATTCTTATGGCTTGTCAAACCCACTTTTTCAATCAATTCGAGTGCTCTTGCTTTTCGATCTTTAACTGGATACCCTTGGATTTCAAGAGCAAGCATGACATTTTGTAATACTGTATAGGAATCGATGATGTTGTAATTCTGGAAAACAAATCCGATGTATGTGCCACGATATTTTTCCCAATCGGTGATGGTGTAATGAGAAGTTTCTTCTCCAAAGAGATAGAGTTCCCCATCTTCATAACCATCAAGACCAGAAATGACGTTTAACATCGTCGATTTACCAGAACCAGATTCCCCTGTGACAGCAACAAACTCGCCTAAGTCAAACTCAAGCGAGATGTTTTTCATCCCAACAGATACCGTTTCTTCGGATTTATAATATTTTGCGACTTTGTCGAGTTTGATCAAACTCATGATGATTGACCTCCATTAAGAATCTTGATTAATTGATTGGGATGATGGATGATATGATGAGCACCGTGATTGACGAGAAGTGCTTCTGGGCGGAACCCCCATGTAACACCAACACTTTGAAGATGTGCATTATGTGCAGTGATGATATCCACTTCGGAATCTCCTACATAGAGAACCTCATTTGGTTTTAGATTGAGAATATCAAGTGCTTTGTATACCATTTGAGGATTTGGTTTGATGGGCATACCTTCGGTTTCCCCAACCGATGCATCAAAATATCCTTTAAAGATTTGAATGTTTAAGGCTTTAACAAGATGTTCAAACTTATTCGAAACTACAGCAAGCTTATAACCTTTTGATTTCAAATAGGATAATAAATCTAATATACCTGCATAGGGTCCAGTATGGTCATTGGAATGCAGATCATAATAGGCTTGATATACTTTCCATACCGATTCAATTTGTTCTTTTGAATAGGTTTCTGGTGTGACACGTTCAATCAATTTGATCGCTCCATTGCCAACAGCCATCTTGATTTCTTCTTCTGTTTTGATGGGTAAATGAAATGTTTTGAGTGCATGATTGACACTGATGGTGATATCCGTGAGCGTATCTAAAATGGTGCCATCCATATCGAAGATGATGCCTTTGATCATGTTGTTTCCCCTTTGTTGTGTTTTGTCTATTATATCATGATTTGTTTGCATGATACGTGATGTTTTGTGCAAGTTATTCAAGTCTATCTAAAGATAAAGTAATTTTGATGTGAAAGATGATTGATGTTTATATTATACCATTTTGATGACTATGATTTTGAAAATAAGTCTTTACAAAGGCATTCATTTGATGTAAGATAGATGCGCTGGGGATGTTATGGATTCGTCACGGCATGGAGTATCGCATAAGCATGTCATGGTTGCTCATGTAAAAAAGCCGAGGTTATAATAACCGGAAACCAGTCTTACTCTTTCGCTGCCTAAGAAAAGGTGCGTGCCAATTCTGAATTTACTTACGGTTCTGATGCGGCCAACTCAGTAAGTTATATCTATTGTTGAACCTAGACCAATAGAAGAAAACCATAGGATAGCACCGTGGACATTTGTTCGTTTCGTATACGGTGCGAACTCATAAACGGAATAAACATGTAGAAAGTGTTATGCGAAGTGTCTTGCACAGGGGTTCAAATCCCCTCATCTCCACCATCTAAAAAAGTAAAGGTCAAATACTTAAGTGATTAACTTATCACCTCAAGTGTCAGACCTTTTTTCATGCATAAATCTGCAGTTTTAAACTCTAAATATGAGTTCATGGAATCAATAATGAGACATTCCATATCATATTCCTTAAATCCTATCCTTTTGAATATCATTATTACTGTTATACATTAGCCTATAGTATCTTATTTTTTGACTTGACCGATTTTGATTTCCAATCTCCACGAAAAAGTATCTTGCTTCTTTTCAATGAAATATTTCTTTGCTTTGGGTCCATAAAGCCGCCCAACAATGGCTGCTAATTCTTCATATGACTCGTACTTTGTTAAACATGTAAATTTATGAACACTAATAGAATCAACTAGAGGAATACCTGAAAAGACTGAGTGATCTTGTAGTTCAAATGCATCAGGATAATTGGGTAAGAATATTTTCTGATCATGATGATTCGTTCCATGTAAATAATCTGTGATTTCACCACAAAGAGCTCCGGGTATTGAAGCCATTTGGATAAGGTGACCATTGTTCTTTAATACACGATATGCTTCTATATGATTTGGTTCTGCCCATGAAAAAACGACTGCATCAAAAGTGCTATCCTTAAAAGGCAAATTGTCACGATCACCATACGTATATTCAATATTCTGAATACCCAATCTTTGTATTTCATTTTTCCCAAAATGGATCACTGAACTATAGACATCTGTACTATAGACCTTTTTTGCTTTTTTGGATAACTCAATAGATGATCTTCCTGTTCCAGCCCCAACATCCAATACATTCATCTCAGAGAAATCGATTAAAGTATGCAATTTTGTGATTAGTCCAATTGACGATAAAGCAAACTCATGGTATAAATCAGGAAACCGGCTACTCAACCAATCAAATTCAAAATAACCGGGAATTGGATTATTCTCATCATATACTCTCCAGCTTCCCTTTTCTGCAGCTTTAATTTCATATCCTGCTGACATAATCTCATCCATACTTATTTTTGTAGAAGACATTCATATCCCTCCATTGCTTAGTCTGTCTTTATTATACTATTTACGTTTGTTACTTTAAACTACCTTCCGATAGTTATTTTTTTTACTGGTCATCAATGAAACACGAATGCTCCCACAAAATTATCAGTTTTGTGATTATTGCTTCTTATGATAAAATGAAGGCAAAGAATGACATATGGGAGGGACCCTATGATATATATTTGGATAAATTTGCTGTTATAGCCATCATTTTTTTCTTCCATATTGTGATTGATCAAATCATGAAGATGTATAAATCTCTTCTCTTCATGCTACTCATCAAAAATGTTTTATTTTCCACTATTCCTAAAGGAGCGCTATATGACAAAAAGATTAGGCATCATAATCTCAATCATTCTCATCATTTTGCTTTCCATGTGGGTACCATCATTTCAAATCTTAGGTAACTCAGGACCTCCAGCAAATCTGAATCTCAGGGTTTTTTATGAATCGCACGAATATGATTTGGATATACTGATCTATCAAGACACGCCATTGTCTTCAGATCAAATCTCACTTGCGAGATCCAATTTAACCATCCCAATGACAATGCAAGATTTATATTATAAAGATGAATATCCTGAACAATTGATTGAGTTCCAGGATCAAGATGGATACGTCTCAAACACACTCTACGGTTCGGTATCCTATTTTTGGGGGGATCATGGTGCATCATCCTCTTTTGGTTCATATGTCATGATGCTACATGTGCCACGCGTATTTAAAATTGTCCTAATCAATGATCAAGGTCACATGATCATATCAGATATTATTACGATGGAGAGCTATGATTATAAGATTGATTGGAACATAGAAGGTATCTCATTTCTAGAAACCATCCAATATGGTGTCGGAGAAATCTCTGGACTCATGACAAATCCATGGTTTGATTACAAGCAATATCTGAATTTTTTGATTCGCCTTTGTGTATCGCTTTTGATTGAACTTGGAATCTTCTTCTTTTTCGGATTCCGAAAGAAATCTTCATACATTTTACTGATTGGTCTCAATACGGTTACACAGTTCATCTTGTCATTTATACTGGTCCAAGCTTTATTTGAAGGATTGGGTAGCTATCATGCCTTTACAATCTTTCTCATCAGTGAGTTCTACGTGTTTGTCGCCGAGATGTTTATTGTAGGAATTTTCATCAAAGAAAAGAAATGGTGGCAACGCACACTGTTGGTATTCATTGCAAACATGGCGTCACTACTCATCGGGCTTTATA
>JANJXB010000002.1 GCA_024709245.1 Acholeplasmataceae bacterium
AAAATAAAGCATCGATTCCACTTGTTTATCAAACGTCAAATATTCGTCCTGTTTGAAATCAGATTTGTGAATCAAGTATTTTTTTTGATGCGCATTTTCGGTATAGAAAAATGCTTTTTTAGTTTCTTTGCATTTCTTTTCTTTGATCTGAATCATACAATCATGGCATTGATAAAATCCCAAGTAAGGATCCTTATGCAGTTTCCCCCCACAAAAAGGACAGATATCCCTACTGGTATCTGAATAGATCATTCCTCTTAAAATGATTTGTTGAATTCTACGAAATGAATCAATATCTTCCATGCTGATGTAGACTTCATCACGCTCATGATCTTGATCCTGATCAAATTGACTGACGACAATCACTTCATCCACATCATAGTTCTTCTTATAATAATGAAATGGCTTGCGATCAAAGACATTGCCTGTCATGATGATTTTATAGGTTTTATCTTTTGTAAAATGAAGGATGATCTCTTTATGATTATTGTTGAACAGATCAAGTTTCCAGTCTTTATAAGTAAATGTGATGTCTAGGGAGTGCAAATTGATTTTAACCTGTGGATTGATTTCAAAATGAAAATGACCCACTGAAAATATGGTGAGGATTTGAACATACATCATGTAGTTATCTTTCAAAAGATCAAGATCAAGTATCTCTTTTTGTTCATCATATTTGATTTGATTTCCTAAAATGAACTTATACGTCTTAAAGATTTGACGATAGTCTTTTTGCATGAGAAAAATGTTCGTTTTCTTTAACGACAGATGTTTATTTCTCGTTAAATTCTTTTGATAAATCGGTTTGTTCAATCTCGGATGAATCGCATGACTAATGAGTGACAATTCATGGAGCATCGTTTTGGATAAGTTGAAATATTGACTGAAGTCTCTGATGTATCCTGTGTGTAGTTTTCCAAGTGCTAAGAAATAATTGACATGGTTGACTTTCTCAAGCAAATTGAACTTCATCACATTGCTCGCATAAAGCAAACTATTGAGTGTACGTCTGTTTCTTTTGATCATGGATAAAACATCATCTATGAAATTACAGAAAATGATGTTTTCATAGATGCTATAATCATCTTCATAGATTCTTGTCAATAGTTTTCTTGGTTTGATACCTTTGCTTGTGATGTTAGAGACATATTGTCCATGATTGGCCAAGTGCAACAATGTTCCTTGATTGATGATTCTTGTATTTTCGACAGGTAAAACATCATCTGAATCTTTCAAGACAATGATGGGTTTACTGAAAATACGCTTGATAGCAGGCGTTGATTTTTTGACTTGCTGTATGGTTTTATCCAGTAGATCGAAATCAAAATCAGGTTCAATCGAAAACAAAGTCATATCATGGACAACATAATAGTCAAACTCGATGTACGTCATGACTTGATGTTTTTTGACAAACTTTTGAATGCCTTCTAAGAGTGAAGATAGACGAATGTATTCCTCCATCTGGATAGGATTGATGTTTTTCATCGAATTATTCGTTATCCAGACGTCTGACAAATTGAGCACATTGCTTCAGATTCAATTTTTCAAACTCCATCTCAAGTTTTTCTTTGTCGTCGATGGTCTTCACTTCAAGTTTGGCAACTACTTTGCTGAGTAGAATCTTTTCGATTGCTTCATTTTCAACATCTTCTTTGGCAAAACATTCTTTATAAATGTTTACGAAATCCTCGATTTGTTTTAAAATACGATTTCCAAATGAAATGTTATAAGGGGCTAATAATGTTTCAACATTTTTGATGAGTTCACTGTTTTCAGCATCAAAACGACCTTTTTGCTTAGCAGCAAGGAATAGTTGATTGATGGTCTGATAATCGTAGTATTGTTTCGACATTGGATTGGAATAATTTCTGACTTTGGGCGCACGTTTTGTAAAATTCATGGTGTGAGAACGGTCATACACTTTATCTGAAATGACAAAAGTCGACTCATCACGATTGGCTGTTCCAATAAACCAGATATTGGGTGATACTTTTAGAGTATTCCCGTGATGAAGGGCCACATAATCCACTTCATTTTCTTGTTCTCTTCGATTTAATCGGATGTTGATCAGTTTGATTTCTCTTTGATGTTCTTCATTTTCCATCAATGATAAGAAGTCCGAGAAATAGTACTCAATTCTCGATAAGTTCATTTCATCCAATAAGATAAATGTCATGATTTCCGGATTCAAAGCTGCTTTGTACAGTGCTAATGTGAATTTCTTTGGTGTATATTTCATGGAAAACTCATTATAATATCCAAGTAACTCATTCTTATCTTTCCAAGATGATTCTACTTCGATGATGTCACAATTTCCAAATATCGCTTCTGAAAATATCTTGGGTAAACTGGTTTTCCCTGTTCCTGACATTCCTTGTAAAATGGAGAGTTTGCTTGCACCTAGACCTGCAACAAAGGTAGCAATATCTTCTGGGGTATATGAGAGATGAAGTCTTGAATTTCTGGCATATTCAACAACGAAATTGACGAGTTCATTCAATGTTGTTGCATTGGTTTTCAATGACTTGCGTTTTTCAACATCCGATTGAAATAGAGAAATTTGTGCATCAAGATCGGTAAAAGCAGGACATGGATCAAACGATTGCATCGATTCTTCTGCTACCTCACCCGAGGAAGCATCTTGAACTGTGTCTAAAGCAGGATTGGAAAGACTCAATTCAGCATCGAGAAGATTCATATCATCTCTTTCAAATGCTTTTCGAGCAAACATCAAAATCAAGACAAAGGTAGAGGCAAAGAGTGCATAAATCGCATCTGTGCTGATGGTATACTCAAAATCAATAAAACTAGGCAAATTAATACCATACAAACTAAGGATGTCTAAAATAACGACTTCATTAATCTCTTGTGCAATTTGGAAATAGTAACCGGATATCGCAATGATGAAAACAAAGAATACATTCACTGATGCAGCTAATTTGACCATTGAATTGAACTGACGATATTTTGATAGATAACTTGTTAAGACAATCACTAGACATAATCCAATGGAAATCAACATCACAACCAAAATATAGGCAATGATTCGATAACCTGGATCAAGACTCGCATAATCTCTTAAAATGGTAAATCCTGTCAAATGTACAAAGTAATCTAGCGCACCTGATGTGATATCTATTTTGATAATTTTAAGGAGTAACATCAACACTGAAACGGTTGTAAGTCCAAATACATAGAGCAAGGGTTCTATTTTGGCGTATCTTAATGTTTTTTCGTGTTCAACAATCTGTTGATATGCGTTAAATTTTCCATTGAAAATGGCATAGGTAATAATCACTAGAAGCATCAAGAAAAGTGGAATGAATGCATAGGTTTCGGATAGAATACCTCCAATGGTATTAAGCATATACATCACTAAACCCATAATAAAGAAAATCAATGTGGCAATGAAAGAAAATGCAACAAGGGTTTTTGAATCGCGAATGAACTTCTCCTGATTGAAAAAATAATCAGATATGCATTTTGCAAAATAGAGGAATATCCCTAGGAAGATGACAAAATTAGCTAAAAAATAAGCAATAACATCGATTTTCGTTTCCCCCATCAAAAGAACTCGAATGATAATCGCGTTAAATACGGTTCCATTCTCATTGGTTGAATAAATTGGAATGAAAAATGTCGTTAAGAATACAAGAATGGATAGGATGTCAATGAAAAGAACAGCCAATGGAATCTTAGTCTGACTGAGTTTCATTTCGATCTCGCTTTTTTGAATTTCACTGGAATTTTTAAGCTCTTTCATTCTTAAGATTGAAAGGACAAATACACCAATGAGTAGAATAATATTGAAAACGATGAGAACGATTGAGAAAACCGATAAACTTTGAAATATCGATTGAAATACGACCAGTGTTGTTTGAAAGGCAATCATATAAAGGAATGCAATCATAAATCCAAAATGATTCTTCTTCAAAAAACTCAATCCCGAAAGCAAAACAGGGAGAATTGAAATATAGAATAACAAAATAAAAACAAACGCAAAAATATTGATGTTTCCTAGTGATGGA
>JANJXB010000005.1 GCA_024709245.1 Acholeplasmataceae bacterium
GGGTATTTAAATTAAATTCCAGATATTTACAAGCTTATTCATTTTAAGGATGAGCTCAAGACATTACCAGGCTTCGGTGATAAGAAAATTGACAACTTATTATCTGCAATCGAAGCAAGTAAATCACAGACTTTAGATCGGTTGATTTTTGGTTTGGGTATTAAACATGTAGGTGCGAAAGTCGCTAAAACACTATTGAAACATTATCCATCAATGACAGCACTGATGAATGCTCAGTATGAAGATTTACTATTGATCTCTGATATTGGTGAAATGATTGCACTGTCCATCACCGAATATTTTAAGAACACAAAGAATCTTGAAATGATCCAGGAATTGATGGATTTAGGATTAAACATGGAATATCAGAAAGCTGAAGCGATTGCTCATGTTTTTAACAACAAGACGATTGTCTTAACCGGCAAATTATCGATATTCTCAAGAGAACAGGCTACGGAAATCATCGAAAAACTCGGGGGTAAAGTTTCATCTTCCGTTTCTCCTAAAACGGATTTTCTTGTTTGTGGAGAAGATGCAGGATCGAAATTGAAGAAAGCAAACGAACTCGGCATTCCAGTGATTGATGAACAGACATTCAAGGTGATGATTGATGGATTATATTAAGGTACACGGAGCAAGAGAAAATAACTTGCAAAATATCGATATTGACATTCCTAAAAATAAACTCGTCGTTATGACGGGTATTTCAGGTTCTGGTAAATCATCTTTAGCCTTTGATACACTTTATCAAGAAGGACAAAGAAGATATATGGAATCACTTTCGGCCTATGCAAGACAATTCTTAGGAAACTTTGAAAAACCCGATGTCGATCGAATTGATGGGTTATCACCCTCCATTTCCATCGATCAAAAAACCACTTCAAATAATCCGAGATCCACAGTGGGAACTGTCACTGAAATCTATGATTATTTAAGACTTCTTTATGCAAGAGTGGGTATCCCTTATTGTCCAGGTAGTGATGAACCCTTATCCAAACAATCCATCGAGGAAATGACGTTAAGAGTCTTGAATTTGAAAGAAGGTTCAAGAGTTTTAATCATGTCACCCGTTGTTGAGCAACAAAAAGGCACACATAAAAAACTTCAGGAACAATACATGAAGGAAGGATTCACGAGAGCATACATCAATGGTGAATCTTACACATTAGAGGACATGCCTGAACTTGATAAAAATAAGAAACATGATTTTTATTTGATCATTGACCGTTTAATCATTAAAAAAGATGGATTGAGAAGCAGACTCTACGATGCACTTGAACTTGCCGCGAAACTAGCAGGGGGTAAAACAAAAGTGCTTGTCGATGATGAAATCATGCTTCACTTCTCACAGAATTATAGTTGTGCTGACTCCGATTTCACCATACCTGATTTAGAACCCAGACTCTTCTCATTCAATACACCGATTGGGGCTTGTCCTTATTGCAACGGATTAGGTGTCAAACTTGAATTATCCGAAGACTTAGTTCTTGATCCGAATAAGAGTTTAAATGACGGTGGACTTCTACCCTATAAGAATAATGAATCCGAAAACTTATACTCTCTAATGCTTGGAGAAGTTTGCAAGCATTATGGAATCGATATGAACTTACCCACATCCGAATTATCAAGAGATGCTTTAAACGTCATTTTATACGGATCACCCGATCAAATTCATTATCGAATGAAATCATCATCTGGACGTATTCACGAAAAAGTGGATTACTATGAAGGTGTCATCACCAACTTGACCAGACGCTATAGAGAGACAACATCCGATTGGATCAGAACATGGATTGAAGCATTCATGACAGAATCCGAATGTCCGACTTGTCACGGTGCACGTCTCAATGCTCAAGCACTTTCTGTTAAAATTGGCGGAAAGAACATGCATGAACTCACAAAAATCTCAATAGATGATACCATCAGTTTCCTATCAAAACTTAATTTACAAGGTGAACAAGCTCAAATTGCGAAACTCGCTCTGCAAGAAATCATTTCGAGACTTTCCTTTTTACAGGATGTTGGACTTGGATATTTAACACTCGGTAGAAGTGCTGGTTCGCTATCTGGTGGTGAAGCTCAACGGATTAGACTTGCCACTCAAATTGGATCAAAACTAACGGGAGTCCTTTACGTTTTGGATGAACCCTCGATTGGACTTCATCAAAGGGATAATCAGAAATTGATTGATACCTTAAAGAAAATGAGAGATTTAGGAAACACACTCGTTGTTGTTGAACATGACCATGAAACCATGCTTGCCAGTGATTATTTAATTGATATCGGTCCTAAGGCAGGTAAACATGGGGGTCGTGTGGTTGCTGCAGGCACACCTGAAGAGGTCATGGCAAACCCAGATTCGATCACAGGTCGATATTTAAAAGGACTTGAAAAAGTTGATGTTCCTTCAAAACGACGTGAGGGTACAGGCAAAGACATCATGGTGATGGGAGCAAGAGCCAATAATTTGAAAGATATCTCAGTATCCTTCCCCATTGGGAAATTCACCGTGGTCACAGGTGTATCGGGTTCTGGTAAATCAACACTGGTCAATGAAATATTACTCAAAGGACTTCAACAGAAGTATTATAAGAGTAAGGAAAAACCCGGACTTCATACAGCAATTGTCGATCACCGCTTGATTGACAGGGTCATCGACATTTCTCAGTCACCGATTGGTCGAACACCAAGAAGTAACCCAGCAACCTACACTGGTGTCTTTGATGACATTAGAGACTTATATGCTCAAACCAATGAAGCGAAAGCGAGAGGCTACCAAAAAGGAAGATTCTCATTCAACGTTAAAGGTGGTCGCTGTGAAGCGTGCGGTGGAGATGGGTTAAAGAAGATTTCGATGCATTTCTTACCGGATGTTTACGTACCTTGTGAAGTGTGCGGTGGAACGAGATATAACCATGAAACCTTACAAATTAAATATAAGGGTAAACATATCGCAGATGTCCTTGAGATGACCATCGATGAAGGATTATCATTTTTTGAGAATCATCCTAAAATTTATCAGAAACTGCAGACACTTCATGATGTGGGTCTCGATTACATCACTCTCGGTCAGTCTGCCACCACACTTTCAGGTGGTGAAGCACAACGTGTTAAACTTGCTTCAGAACTTTACAGACGCATCACATCTTCATCCATCTACATTTTAGATGAACCCACCACGGGTCTTCACACCGATGATGTGAAACGTTTACTTAAGGTTTTACATAAAATCGTCGATGAAGGAGCAACCATGGTTGTGATTGAACACAACTTAGATGTCATCAAGAATGCAGATCATGTCATTGATCTTGGACCGGAAGGTGGCGATGCTGGTGGCGAGATTGTAGCCATCGGTACACCTGAAGAAATTGCTTTAGTGGATAGAAGTTATACAGGACAATACTTGAAAAAAGTTTTATCTTTGAAGTGATTGTTCAGTTTGTTGATATAATAAATGATTGGGGGCGATCATATGAATCAAGATCAAAAGCCTGATAAAGATCCGAATCAGTTTGATGAGGAAGAAATCAAGGCACTGTTAGAAGCTTTAAAAAACAAACAAGGACCCAAGCGTGTTGCCATTCCACTCGGATTTTTATTGCATCGTAATTTCATGGTGCATATGGCACTCTCCTTCGCTGTGAATTATCTACTCTCTGCCGGAGTCTTTGGACTACTCATAGGACTCGGGATGAATGTGCTTGATATGTCATTCGTAGGGTATGTGCTTGCTATTCTATTATTCACTTTAGCTGAAAACTTTGTGAAAATTCTCCTGTTTAAGTACTTACTCAAAATCATGTTATACAGCATGGGTCTCCTTTCCATCATGGTTCAAATCATCATTTTCTATGCTGTTGATCTTCTTTTGATTGAAGGATTCCATTTCATTACGGTTGAAGGACTTATTTTATTTGCATTCATGTTTACATTGCTCAGACTCGTTTTATCGGTATACATTAGATTATGGTTCTCAAATGAAAAAATCGTTTTCTGGAGGTAAGTATGGTACTCAAAATTAAACATCTCATTAGGGATTTGAACCTAGTACTTTTAAATGATGCAAAGACTCTCGAAAACGAGATCAAAAGTGAAATGTTATCAAGACCTGGTGTTGAACTTGCTGGATTCTTGGATTTCTTCGATGCAGATCGTCTCATTTTAATCGGATCAAAAGAAGCTCATTTCATGCAACTCTTGCCACAACTCATTCAAATTGAACGTGTGGAAGATATCTTTAAAAAGAATCCCCCAGGGGTCATCTTTTCAGTGAATGTTGAAGTGGAAAAATCATTGATTGAACTCGGCAATACGTATGGTGTAGCAGTGATGAAAAGTGATTCAAGAACTACCCCACTTTCAGGATCACTTTACCAATATCTACACAGCAAACTTGCTCCAAGAACATCACTTCATGGTGTCCTTTTGGATATCCATGGCATGGGTACGCTCATTACTGGAAAAAGCGGCATTGGTAAGAGTGAAACAGCACTGGAATTGATTAAGCGTGGGCATATTTTAATTAGTGATGACAGAGTCGATATCTTTGAAGCAGCTCCCGGTGTTTTGGTGGGGTCTGCACCCAAAATCTTAGAGCGCTATATTGAAGTTCGAGGTATTGGGATTGTCGATGTCGTGCACATGTTTGGTGCAGGTGCTTATCGTGAAAATAAGAAGATAAGACTTGTGGTTGAACTTGAACATTGGAAAAAAGGGAAAGTCTATGATCGTCTCGGCATTGAAACCGAGACCATCAAAATTTTCAATACTGAAATTGCGAAAATCACGATTCCCGTCCTACCTGGACGTAACGTAGCAACACTCGTTGAAAGTGCAGCAATGAATCAGAAACTCAAATATTTAGGATACAATGCAGCACAGGCATTAACATCTGCAGTTGCTAAGAAGGCATCTGGTATGGGAAAGGATGAAGAAGATGATTAAGTTTTTGAAAAATCAAAAAAATGAATGGGCAATATATGGATTGCTACTCCTGGCATTCTTTCTACTGATTGCCATAGCAGTTTTGGTGCAAGATGGTACACCTTATGAGTCGATTGCACTGGATTTAGGATTTGCTCAAGTTGCATGGTATGCTGTCTTCATTTTGACAGGGATTACGCTTGCAGCTATCTTAGCATATCTTGAGTTTAAGAGAGTTGGATGGAATCCAGATGAACTCTTGGATGCACTCCTCATTGCTGTACCTCTTTCAATTGTTGGCTCAAGACTTTATTATGTTGCATTCGATCCAGACCCGAATTACAGCAGTTTTTTAGATGTGATTAATCTCACCAATGGTGGTTTATCCATTCATGGTGCAGTCATTACAGCATTCTTGTTCATCATTGTATGGACGAAAGTAAAAAAGAAGAGTTTTTGGATACTTGCAGACATATTAGCTGTCGGATTCTTAGTCGGACAGATCATTGGCAGATGGGGTAATTTCATGAATGCTGAAGCTTACGGCCCAATTGTTCAAAATAGTTTTATTTTTGATATTTTACCTGCATTCATCAAAGACCAAATGTATATTGCTGGTGAATTTAGACATCCCACATTCCTTTACGAAGGTTTCTGGAATTTTGCAGGACTCATCTTTTTACTCATCGCAAGACGCAAGCGCTGGTTTAAAGTTGGCGACATGATGGGTCTTTATCTGTTCTGGTATGGACTGGGTAGAGGTGCAATCATCGAACCTTTAAGAACACAAGGACATCCAACCGATGCCTTAAGAGTCTTTGGATTACCCGCGAATATTTTATTCTCATTAACACTCTTTATGTTGGGTGGTATTGCCATCATCGTGGTTAAGCATTTTGTCATCAAAGACCAGAAATACTATGTGGACATGTTGGTCACTGAAGCATGATCAAGACGTTTTTATTTGACTTAGATGGGACATTGATTCAAACGACTGAAATCATCATTGATACATTCAAGATCACATTTGAGAAGTTCTTCCCACAATTAAAACTTTCCGAATCAGAATATTCGAATCTACTCGGACAGACGTTATGGAAAACATTTGAATTTTATGCAGATGAGACCACAAATATTGATGAAGTCGTTCAGTATTATCGAATGCTATCCAATCAAAAGATTGAAGAGGGATTACATGCATATCCTGGTGCAGTCGAAATGCTTCAATATTTGAAAAAGAAGGGATGCAAAGTCGGTGTTGTCACATCAAAGATGAGAAAGATTGCTACCTATCATCTTGAACTCACTGGACTATTGCCCTACATTGATCACATCATCGGATATGAAGATGTTAACCTTCACAAACCTTCACCTGAACCCATTTTGAAAGCATTGACAGAAATGAATGCAAGGGCAAAGACAACCGTCTATGTTGGAGATCATGAGAATGACATCATTGCAGCAAAAAAAGCTGGCGTTTTTGCATGTGCAGTCACTTACAGTGCTAGACTTGAGGAGATGCTTTCCTATCAACCGGAGTATGTCATTGATGAACTTGAAAATATCAAAGATTTTATTTAATAAAGGAGAAATCACTTATGCTTTATGATGTATTGATTATTGGATCGGGTCCAGCGGGTATTACAGCTGCGATTTACGCAAAACGCGCCAACTTGAAAGTTGCCATGTTTGAAAGAGACACCCCAGGGGGTCAGCTATCCAAATACAATGAGATTGAAAACTACACAGGGGCAAAAAAGGTCGCGGGTTATGAACTGGCAACGATGATGATTGATCACGCGTATGAACTTGATATCGAAGTCATTTATGATGAAGTGATAGGTGTAGAACTTGATGGAAATAAGAAGATACTGAAAACACCTTCTGCTGTCTATGAATCCAAAGCGGTCATTGTTGCAACCGGTAACGTTCCAAGACGACTCGGTGTACCCAATGAAGACAAACTCGCGATGAATGGCATCAGCTGGTGTGCGATTTGTGATGGACCCCTCTATAAAGATAGAAAGCTTGTTGTCATTGGTGGCGGTAACTCTGCTGTTGAAGAAGCAGCATATCTTGCAACCCTAGCGACACATGTCACGATTGTTCAAAACCTAGCAGATCTTACTGCAGATAAGAAAGCACAAGATATTTTACGTGCGATGCCAAATGTCGATTTCAGATATAATTCAGTCGTAGACCGTTTTGAAATGGATGACAAGGGCATGACAGGCGTCACCATTAAAAATACCAAAGGTGAATTTGAAACCATCCCTGCAGATGGCTGTTTTGAATACATCGGACTCATTCCAGTCACGGATTTTCTACAGAATTTAGGAATTACCAACAAATGGGGATATGTCGAAGCCAATGAAAAAATGGAAACGCGAGTTCCAGGAGTTTATTCAGCAGGCGACGTCAATGTCAAACAGATTCGTCAAGTCATTACAGCAGCTGCGGATGGTGCAATTGCGGCACAAAATGCTTTGAAATATTTAGAAACGTGGAAATAAGATGAGTTTTGCACGTACGGTCAAAGAAGAACTGGTGAGTGTCCCTGCCGACAGTCACGAACAACTGGCAGAGTTTTCAGCATTCTTGAATTTATCAACGGAGTTTCACATTCTGGATAAGAAAAAGATGCTCGATTTCAAAACCAATAATCCAACCGTTGCTAAACGGTTTTTACAGTTGACACGTTCACTTTACCAAGCGGAGACATCGCTGATCACCCAAAAATTAAACAAACTGAACCAACGTCAATCTATCATCATTCGAATTTTATCGAAGGTTGAGGATATCATCAATGAACACGGTATTCTCGAAAATCCGATTGAAAATCAGGAACTTACCACAGAAACACCTGAAGCCAAACGAGCTTACTTGCGTGCAGCATTCTTATGTGGTGGTTCAATCAATCATCCAAAAACGGCTGAATATCATTTAGAAATCTTTGCTCGTGATGCAAGTCAGATTGTTTTCATGCAATCTTTGATCAACTCTTTTGAACTCAATGCGAAGATTACGAAAAGAAGAAACGGATTCATTGTTTACCTGAAAGATGCTGAAGGCATCAGCGATTGCTTACAAATCATGGGTGCTCAGAATTCTCAGTTTCAGTTCGAAGACATCAGAATCAAGCGTGATTTCAACAACTCCATCAATCGCGTGATGAACTGTGAAATTGCCAATGAAAAAAAAGCAATTGTTGCAGCCAACCAACAACTTAAAGACATTGAATTGATTGAAAAATATATTCCAGAAACGCAGATTGATGTCAAGATTAGACAAATCATGACACTTAGAAAAAATCATCCTGATGCAAGTTTGAAAGAATTGATTGAACACTATGAAGAACTCTTTCATGATATCATCAGTAAATCAGGTATGAATCATCGCCTGATCAAAATCAAACAGATGGCTCAAGAAATCAGAGAGGGAAGATCATGATTTTGGGTATAGGTATTGATTTAGTCAATTTGAATCGAATGAGAGAACTCATGAGTGACCGATTCATTGATCGGATTCTCTCGAAAGAAGAGCAGAAGCTGTATTATAATATTGCTGCTGAAAACACAAAGCTATCCTTTGTGGGTGGCAGGTTTGCTGCCAAGGAAGCATTGTTTAAGGCGTTTTCAAAGGGTGATGGGCGTGCAAACTATACTGATTTTTCAGTATTGAATGATGAATATGGTGCACCTTATGTCATTTCGAAACACATTGAAGAAGCATCAAAAGTCCATATTTCCATTACGCATACCGATGAGTATGCTATGGCTTATGTGATGATTGAGAAACTTTAACATATTTATCCATATAGTTGTAAAACACCCCGACTTATCGTATAATTTGAATGAATAGGAAGTGACATTATGGCAAGAGTCCAACAGGTACCACAAACTAAAAAAGATGCACCTAAGGTGCAGAACCAAAATGCAAAGAGCAAGGAAAGTCTAGCAAAGACTAATCCAAAGCGCGAGCCATCCAAGAATGAAATTTTATTCTTTCGAATTGGAATTTCATTGATTGCTTTAACACTTGTTACAACAGCAATCATTTTCACCATTCGCTATTTCATGGATCAAAATGAAGAAGCAGGGGTTTATGATGATTATACCCATGTCACAGTAAGAGAACTTGGATATTTTATGAGATATTATCCAGAAACCAATTCTTATGGTGATTTTTCTGAATTTGATGGATATTCCGAATACGATGATTTAAGAGCACTGATCGATGGTCAAGACAAACTCTATTTCTATTTCTATCGTTCATCCAACATCAATGAAGATATCACAGCTGCTTTGCAAGAAGTTGAAGATTTATCCGATAAACCCGTACTTTTCGTCGATATGGATGATGCACAAAATGCAGAACTGTTTACCAATAGCTGGCTCACTCACCTCAACCTAGACGAAGGAAGACAAAGCATGTTCTTAATCTATGACATCTATGCAGATGAACCCTTTGATCTCTGGGTACTCACCAGCCATATCATCATCGAAATCAACAAGCTCTAATCGAGCATAAGCAAAAGGGCACTGCCCTTTTGTGTTATCACAGGGAGATATTATGAACGAAAACATTATTTTAGAAATCAAAAAAGCTTTATCAATATCCGAAAAACAGATTACAACGGTCCTCGGTTTACTCGATGAAGGCAACACCATTCCCTTCATCGCAAGATACCGTAAAGAAGCAACCGGTGGTTTGGATGAAGAACAAATCAATGAAATTTATAAGTCTTGGGAATACGCAAACAACCTTTTAGAGCGTAAAGATGCAGTCATTCGTTTGATTGAAGAAAAAGGTATGTTAACACCCGAATTGAAAGCTGAAATCATGAAAGCTCAAAAACTGGTGGAAGTCGAAGATTTGTATCGTCCTTTTAAAGAAAAGAAAAAGACGAAGGCAACCGAAGCGATTGCCAAGGGGTTGGAGCCACTGGCAAAATGGATGTTGCTTTTCCCCAATGACGGCTTAGACAAAGAAGTCCTACAGTTTGTCAAAGGCGACGTAAAAACGCCTCTTGAAGCCTTAGAAGGTGCGAAATACATCATTGCAGAATACATCTCTGATGATGCAAATTATCGTAAAGCATTACGCCAAGAACTCGTCAATCATGGAACGATTGTGACATCACTCAAAAAGAATGCAGTTGATGAAAGAAAAGTCTATGAAATGTATTATGACTATACAGAACAAGTGAGTAAGATTAAACCTCACCGGATTCTTGCAATCAATCGTGCTGAAAATGAAAAGATCATCACCGTTAAGATAGAACTCGACCGTGAACGGATGTTATCTTATTTGGAAAAGAAGATCATCAAAAGAGATCATTCTGTCGTTGTTCCTCATATCAAAGAAGCGATTGAAGATTCACTGAAGCGTTTGATTTATCCTTCACTCGAACGTGAAGTGAGAACTGAACTCACGGATAAAGGCGAAGAACAAGCCATTGAAATCTTCTCAGTCAATCTCCAAAAATTACTCTTACAACCGCCCATGAAAGGCAAAGTTGTTTTAGGTGTAGACCCAGCCTTTAGAACAGGTTGTAAACTATCAGTTGTCAATGAACAGGGTACAGTACTTGAAAAAGGAGTGATCTATCCACATGAAAAGACATTGGGTGGACACATCTCTGATAAACAAATCATGGATTCACAAAGAGATTTACTTCTATTGATTAAAAAATACAAAGTTGAAATCATTGCCATTGGTAATGGTACTGCATCCAGAGAAACAGAAAGTTTTGTAGCGAATTTAATTAAGTCTGTTGGATTAAAAGTTCAATACGTCATTGTCAATGAAGCTGGAGCATCTGTTTACTCTGCATCTGAACTTGCAAGAGAAGAATTCCCTGATTTTTCAGTCGAAGAACGATCAGCAGCATCCATTGCAAGACGACTTCAAGATCCACTATCAGAACTTGTGAAAATTGATCCAAAAAGTATTGGTGTTGGTCAATATCAGCATGATGTTACACCCAAGAAATTAAACGATCAGCTCAACTTTGTCGTGACTCAAGCGGTTAACCAGGTTGGTGTCAATATCAATACAGCATCGAAAGCACTATTGATGTATGTCTCTGGTTTGAATAAATCTAGTGCCGAAAACATTGTGAAGTATCGTGATAAATCGGGCAAATTCAGAAATCGAAATGATATCCTCAATGTTCCAAAATTAGGTGCGAAATCCTTCGAACAGTCGGTTGGATTCTTAAGAATTCCAGATGGCGATGAAGCACTCGATATGACTGCGGTGCATCCGGAGTCTTATGGGATTGCCAAAGAAATCATGAAGAGATTCAATATCACTGGACCGATGTTTGGAAAAGACATCGTCAAGGATGCTGTGAAATCCATCGATCGAAAGAAACTTCAAGAAGAGTTGAAGGTGGATAAGTATACTTTAGATGATATTTTGGATGCATTTGTAGCACCGCTTAGAGACCCAAGAGAACAATTTGCTCAGCCACTTTTGAGAAGTGATATCTTAAAACTTGAAGATTTATCCATTGGTATGGAACTTGAAGGCACCGTCAGAAACGTTGTAGACTTTGGAGCATTCATCGATGTGGGTTTGAAAGAAGATGGACTTCTTCATATTTCTAAGATCAGTAAAGCCTACATTAAACATCCAAAAGATGTCTTAAATGTCGGTGATATCGTGAAGGTGTACGTCCTCAATATTGATTTAAATCGTGGTAAAGTTGGACTAACCATGCTTAAAGAAACAATTGGAAAATAGCTTAAATCCGTGAAGATTCACGGATTTTTCTTTTTTCTTCATCCAATTGTAAGAAAAATGGGATCAAAATATCACAAGAGAAATATTCTTTGCTATCATGTGGGTAAACCCACACTTTACAAGGAGTAATGTTTATGGAAAAACTGAAACAATCGTTTTTGAACATGATGAATCATGACAAGATGAAGTTTTTATTTTTTGTTTTGTATGCTGGTGCATTTGGATTATTCTTACTCGCTATCTTTATGCCATACATGGTCGGTGATATGTTGATTGGCGGTGGAGTATCATTATTTACGTTCCCTGGTCATTTTGCATATACCGGATTATTCATTTCACTTGCCTTGCTGTCACTCTATTCCTATGTGATGACCAATGATCAGAATACAAAGATCCTTTTCATTTTCACAGCAAGCGTCGCATCACTGATTTTCATTTATGGACTCATCTTGCATAAGG
>JANJXB010000035.1 GCA_024709245.1 Acholeplasmataceae bacterium
TTCTCACATGTGTAAGTGAGGGGTCCCATATCTGCTGCAATGACAATTGCACCTTCTCTAGCATAGACTTCGGCAATCGCCTGTCCCAATCCTTTTGCACCACCGGTAACGACAGCGACTTTCTGATTTAATCTTCCCATGATAAGCTCCTATACGATTTTTTTGATGATGATGGCAGTACCCATACCGCCACCGATACAAAGACTTGCGAGACCAATCTTAACATTGGCTTGTTTCAACATCTCATGCACAAGCGTGACAATGATTCTGTTTCCAGATGCTCCGACAGGATGACCGAGTGCTATCGCTCCGCCATTCAAATTGGTTTTTTCAAGAATCTCTGCTTTCGTGATGTGAAATGCATCTGTTAATTCTTTGATAACACCGAGTGATTGTGCAGCAAATGCTTCATTGAGTTCAAACAAGTCGATGTCACGAATGTCCAATTGTGCATGCTTCAATGCTTGCTTGATGGCAGGCGTAGGTCCTAAACCCATGATGGTCGGATCGACACCACCCTGACCGATACCGATGACTTCAGCAATCGGATGAAGATGATAAGCCTTGACCGCTTCTTCGGAAGCCAACATGACAAAACTTGCACCATCATTGATTCCTGATGAACTACCCGCGGTGACGGTGCCATCTTTTTTGAATGCTGGCTTCAGTTGTGAGAGTTTTTCAAGAGACGTTGAACGGTTGATGTATTCATCCTGTTCAAAGACAATATCGCCTTTTCTGCTTTGAATCACGACAGGAACAATTTCATCCTTGAAACGTCCTGAATCTTGTGCTTTGATCGCCTTTTGTTGTGAATGGATTGCAAACTCATCTTGTTCCTGACGGGTAATCCCATATTTTTCGACGATTCTTTCAGCTGTCATTCCCATATGTTGTCCATCAAATGCATCTGTAAGGGCATCATAGAGCATATGGTCTCGTAAAGGTTGTTCACCCATTTTGGTTCCAGTACGAACGACACCAGGTACAAGATAAGGTGTGCCACTCATCGATTCAACACCACCTGCAACAACCAAGTGATGAAGACCGAGTGCGATATTGGTATAGCCATTCATCACACTCTTCATTCCTGATCCACATACCATATTGACTCCATATGCAGGAACAGAGGATGGAATACCTGCAAGGATTGCAGTTTGGCGTGCAACACCTTGTTTTAAACCTGCAGGTAAAATGTTGCCGACGAGTACTTCATCAATTTTTGATGGATCAATGGCTGTCTCTTTTAATAATGCTTTCAAGACTTGTGATCCAAACTCAGCAGGATGAAGGGGCGAAAGGGTCCCTAAAAATGATCCAATGGCACTGCGTTTGGCACCTACGATGTAAACTTTGTTCATAGTCAATCTCCTTTATATTTTTAAAAGCGTTTTCATCTTTTCATAAAAAAATGAGTGTTACAATCATGAATGCACACTTTTTGGCTTTGTGAACGTGTCGATTCAAAATGTATCATTATTTTGTAATGTGAATAGTTATTCATAATACGCCTATATTTTATCATACGTATGAACCTTTGTCAATAAGTTGCACTGTCTTTCCTTTATTTCATAAAAGCGTTTACACAAAATGCAAAAGAGGGCTAGGAGAAAGCCCTCTTCACGGTTGAGATAACTTCATCCAGACAATGTTACTCGGATTGCATGAACTGACGTTACCTTAAATATGAATAAATGTTCATACTAATTTCATTATATGTCCTTTTTGAGAGTGTGTCAAGATTGAACTCTCAAAAAATGTGTTTGTAATTTTATTGGATTTAAGATACACTAAATGTAGGTGATACCATGGATCAATCAAACTTCCGCCTACCAAAACGTAAAGATGGGCAAAAAACATTTGACAACATCATTGAGACTGGCAAAAAACTGTTTTCTAAAAATGGTTATCAAGCGACTTCCATCAATGAAATCATCGAAAAATCGGGTATTGCAACCGGCACCTTTTACCTGTATTTTGATGATAAGTTTGCACTTTATTCGTATGTTCTTTCAAAGTATCGCAAGTCCATTCGAAAAGCGATCTCTGAAGGCATTCAACATGCTGATTCAAGATATGAAAAAGAACGTCTGGGTCTCAGAGCATTCTTGAAGTTCGCATGGCAAGACCCTCTGGCTTACCGAATCATTTGGGAATCCATGTTTGCCGATAAGGAATTGTTTAGAGAATATTATGAAACATTCTCGCATGACTATGTAAGACAATTGGATAGCGCAGTTAAAAAAGGTGAAGTCAGAAATGATATCGATTTAGAGACTTTATCGTATGTGCTCATGGGTATCTCCAACTTCGTCGGATTACAAGTGCTTTTTCGCGATACACTCACCGATAAAGATTTGGATCGAATCACCGATCAAGTCATGAAAGTATTAAAATCGGGTATGTTTAACGGATAATCATCAATCTGAATCATAAATCACTTATCATCCATAGAAAAAAGCCTGAAGTTCAGGCTTTTTTAGTCCTTAGAGATCATTTGTCCTTAATCTTATACGTACTGAATCCAAAAATCTTGTAGATCGGACAAAATTCAAAATATGCTGAGATGAAAAAGACAATGGTGCCGATGAAAAACCAGAGGTTGACCCAAAAGGACAAGAACAGAAAGACAATGGCCAGACCGTAACGAATCATTTGGTCAAGGCGTCCGACATTTTTCTTATAATTCATAACATCACTCCTTTTCACCTTTATTATATGACGAAAGAGCATATTTGTGATTAAAATGGACTAAAAGATGGGTGTTACTGTTATTTTTGAACCATCACAGGGAATATCTAAGCGACAATTGAGCTTATTTTCGATGCCTTGACCAAGTTCAAATCGGAAAAAATCGACAACATGTGCATGATTTTGATTGAGTAATTGTTCAATGGTGTATTCAGGATGTTTGATAGAAGGCTGATCGTAGAGCGTTAAGGATTTTAAATGCTTTATCAACGAAGTATCATCCACAACCCCGTTTGATTTTTCAAGCATGAATCGTTCATAGTTTTTCGTGTTTTCATCGATGTTACCAAGCGATAAATAAGTAGGGCTGTTCGCAGCAACCTGAAAGGCAAGATCCTGGGCAAGAGATGGATTGTCTTGATCGAGAATCAACAAAGTCACCACTTTACCACCTTGATGAATGTAGGAACCAAAAGTGTGATGTTTTGATTTTGAAACACGATAAAATCGTCTTAAGGATACCTGCTCACCGATGATTCCTGAAGTCAGTGCGATTCTTTGGGATACAGTCATCTCGCCGATTGTATACTGCTGGGCTGATTTTGGATTCGTGACATCTGTATCGATGAGTGAATCACCCAAAAGCTTGACCAATTGAATAAAATGTTCGTTTTTGACGACAAAGTCGGTTTCTGCATTCACTTCGTATAGGATTGCCTCATCACGAAGAATCCGGATTCCACACAGTCCCTTGGATGCGATGCGCTGATTATTACTTTTGAATTCCACTTGATTTAATAATGCTTTTTTCGCTTCTTGATAATTTCCCTGGTGCTCAACGAGTGCTTTTTTGCACTCCATCATACCCGCACCTGTTTCAGCTCTGAGTTGTTTAATAAGTTCTGTCATTGGACACCTCCACACAGGATGATTATACATGAAATCATTTAAAATACTTCAAATGATACAATTAATAAACAAAAGAGGCTGTCGCCTCAATCATTAAACAACGATAATTGTTCCATGCCATATTTACGATTTCCTGAAACAATGCGTTGCCACTTCGAACTTCTTCCCTTACCGAGAGGTCG
>JANJXB010000105.1 GCA_024709245.1 Acholeplasmataceae bacterium
TCGGTCATAGATGACAATCTCATGACCTTTTTCCTTGAAATAAGACGCAACCGCTGGTGCAACCGTACCGTTCATACCTGTGAAGAGTGCTTTCATATGAGACTCCTTTTGATTGATGATTAACGATATCTAATGCTTCTTGATTTTTAAGTATAGTACAGATTCAATGATGATGCCGTAAACTATGCCTGCTATAAATCCTGTGAAATCAAAAAACTCAGTGGCACTGTAGAAGGCAAATGAAACGAGTGCTCCTAATAAAATGCCGCGAATGATACTGATCTTGAGTGAGGTAAGTCTTGGGAAGAGTCCAATCACAAGCCCCATCAATAGTCTATTCAACCAAAATGAGAAAAGATAGACATTGCTTAACTCACCCGGCATTCTCAGTGATGCCCCAACGATACAAACAACTCCAAGCAAAGCACCTATGATGATACCGACGATCACACGTTGATTCATATTTCAATTCTCCTTTTAGAAAATGATTGGATTGCCAAGCGAACGAAGAGTGCAACTAGCATTAAAAATGCAAATGACAGTGTAATCCATTTGAGTGATGTCATGACTCCAGCCAAATCACCAATGATGATCGTTTGATTGGGATAACGATACATCACAATTGAAGTCATCATATTCTCTAGATAGTCTAGCATGACCGCACCGATGGGTATCAAATAGGCATATTTGAGTCTGTTCATTTTCCCCTTTTC
The DNA here is from genome assembly GCA_024709245.1 of Acholeplasmataceae bacterium. Taxonomy (GTDB): domain Bacteria; phylum Bacillota_I; class Bacilli_A; order Acholeplasmatales; family Acholeplasmataceae; genus Peloplasma. The sequence continues at coordinate 714 of JANJXB010000105.1, forward strand.
AATGCCATACTGTATGAAGACAACCAGGAAAAAACCATATGCTAAAGGCCAGATGACATCGAAAGAAAATCTTTTTTCAATGTATATTCTTCTTCCTTCCTCTCCATAAGATAAAGCAATTTCATAGAGTTCTTCTTCTGTATAGAAAAAGGAAGTATCTGGACTCATCTCAAGTCCAAGTTCAGCACTTTCTCGGGATTCTTTCGGTAATACCAATACAATGAATCCGAAAAACCCCAAAAAAGGGATCAATAAGTGATACCACTTCAGCGTTTTCATAAAGACCTCACACTCTTTTCGGTTTCTTTCATTATACCACTTTGATTGCTTGGGTTCGTATGGGTATGACTTTTGTTAGCCAAGGATCATCACATCAAGCTTAACGAAGTTCTTTACATGAAGCAATGAACTCATGCCATCTTCGTGATGATGATATAATCAAAGTAGAATGATTCCATATCCGGGATTCAAAAAGGAGATACCTAACATGAAAAGAATCGCAATCTTAGTTGAGGATTTATTTGATGATAAAGAATTGATTTATCCTTATTACCGAATGCTTGAAGCAGGATATCGTGTTGATTTGATTGGATCATTAGCCCATGTGAACTACAAGAGTAAGCATGGTTTGCTCATGAAAAGCGACTATGCAAGCCAAGATGTATCAGCAAATGACTATGATGCCGTTATCATTCCAGGTGGTTTTTCACCCGATTATATGCGAAGAACCCAAGCGACTGTAGACTTTGTGAAAGCGATGGATTTACAGACAAAGACGATCGCTGCGATTTGTCATGGGCCTTGGCTGATGATTTCAAGTTGTCAGTTGAAGGGTAAAAAATTAACGGGATTCCATTCCGTTCGCATCGATATTGAAAATGCTGGTGCACTGTATGTAGATCAGGAAGTTGTCGTGGATGGAAATTACATCACATCGAGAACACCATTAGATTTACCTGCATTTACCAAAACAATCATCCATCAAATCGAACAGAAATAACTTACAAAGCAAAAATCCGATTTCTCGGATTTTTTTTGTTTCAGCTAATATTATCGTCAATATAGTCCATAAAATCATAGGGACTGAACTTATCGTGTGGAGGAATCAAATGACTTGGAATTAATGACTCATACAGGAAAGGAATGATGATTTCACCTTTATGACTGATGACGCCATATTTTCCATCTTTCATCGCGATGATGCCATCTGAGAAAATCAGGAGGTCTTCATATTCAAATGGAATCACAGTCTCTCTTTGGCGATTCACAACACCATATTTCCCATCATTAGCCGCAACCACCATGTCTAAAAACAATTGCTTAACATCGTCATGCGTCACTTTGATGATTTCTTTCCCGTCGTCTACATAGATCTCTTTGAGAAAGTCGTTCCAATTGCTGACTTGTCTCATGACATATAGAGTGTTTTTTTCGTCATATATGAAATGCAATGACCCATCATAATCCCCTTCAAATATCGTAAATACGAGTTGATCTTTTGCATCGTAGATATGGATTGTAATGATCTCATCTAAGTTGATTTGGAAATTGATGGCATATTGCTTGTTCAAAGGGATGCGCAACTCCTCAAACAGGTGTTCAACAAAAGATTCTGTTAACTCAACATCCATCAAGACGCCTTGTTGATCATAAAGGATGAATTCATCATCACTGATCAAATCGGGTTTGACCAGATAAAGTTGATTGAAAACATTTTGAATCTCAACAGCTTCGACCACCACATCATGATCTTCATTCAATAAAACATAGTAATCCTCAGCTGTTTTTCCAATGAAGAATCCATTGGGATCGATATTTGATAATTCTTTGTATATGCATGGGATGATTAAATCACCCTCTTTGTTCATCATGCCATATAAACCGTTTTTACTAACCATTGCATACCCTTTGTTAAAATGACGGACTTCTTGATACTCAGTTGCGCTCATTTTGACATTTCCATCACGACTGATAAAACTGAACTTCCCATTCACACTCACTCTTGCCAAATCATCATAAAATTGTGCATCTAGCACATTTTCATTCACGACAACATCGTAAACCGGATTTGCAAGTACGGATCCATCTTGATCTAATAAGCCCATGCGTTCATTGTAAACAAAAAAATACTGATCTTGATCTTGTTTTAAATATGGATAGCCTTCCTCATTGACATATTGATTGTTCACATCAATCAAATGATAAAGATTCTCTTTCATCACGATTGCAAATCCGTGATGAAACGAACTTGCAGACTCATATTGGAAATCGATAATGACATCTCCATCTTGATCAATATATCCCCATAGTCCATCGAAGCGAGCAGCTATCAATTGTTCTTCACCAAAAATGTGATAACTTATCTTCTCTTCCTTGGATTGACAACCCCATAGTAGTATTAAAAAAGATAAAACAGAAACCATGAGAATCCCATGCACAGTTTTCTTGATCATATCATGAACCCCTTTGCTTATTGACTTCATTATATCAATAGTTTCCATACTTGAATCTATAGACTGATGAATAAAGATTAAAAGTAAATCGATGAATCAAACGTTCAATAAAAAGGGAGCATTTTCAGCTCCCTAAATCACGTTTTCTTCCTTATTCGTTTTGAATGACCTTCGAAATAAATAGATCAACAACCTGTGGATCAAATTGTGTGTTCTTGCATCGGATGAGTTCTTGAATGGCATAAGCTTTAC
>JANJXB010000052.1 GCA_024709245.1 Acholeplasmataceae bacterium
TGCGATCTGAACCTGATTGAACTGGCAAATGGAAGAATGGCATGACATGACTGCAGTCTCTCATCGCTTCCATTGTCTTTTGATCAAGGTCATGGGGATGTGAGGTTGTAAAACGGATTCGTTCAATTCCAAGAGTATCCAAATCTCTTAATAAATCACCAAAGGTATAATCAATATCTTCAAAATCCTTGCCATAGGCATTCACATTTTGTCCAAGAAGTGTCACTTCTTTGTATCCGAGAGCTGCTAATTCTTTGACTTCAGCAATGATCTCTGCTTTGGATCTTGAACGCTCTTTTCCTCGGGTATACGGAACAATGCAATAGGTACAAAATTCATCACATCCAAACATGATGTTGACCCAAGCCTTAAATTTGTGGGTTCTGACCTTGGGCAGATTTTCAATGATGTCGCCTTCTTGCGAATAAACTTCAACGACTCTTTCTTTGGAAAACATTGCGGTTTCAATATACTGAGGTAATTGATGAATGTTGTGTGTACCAAAAATGAGATCGACATGCTGATACTTCTTGAGCACACGTTCAACCACATTTTCTTCTTGTGACATGCATCCAGCAAGTCCTAAGATGAGATTAGGATGTTCTCTTTTGTATGCTTTGAGTCTACCGAGTTCACCCCAAATACGATTTTCTGCATTTTCACGTATCGCGCATGTATTGATGATGATGACATCAGCATCTTGGTCGTGTTCAGTCGCTGAAAAACCCATGAGCTCCAAAATACCTGCCATGGTTTCACTGTCTGCTTCGTTGCCTTGGCAACCGTATGTATAAATCTTGTATCGTTTATGGACGCCAATCTTTTGATGGGCATCACTGAGTTGGAATCTGAGTTCTTCGATGGCTGTTTTGCCACGTTTTCTAGCCTGATTGAGATCTGGCTTGAAATATTTCTCGACATCTATCTTATTCATCTAAAAATCACCTAGTCCTATTATACAGCAAAAAACAGTATGGTCTATACTGTTTCGCTTTCGATGTGTATTCTTGAAATTGTCTTTTTTTGGAAGTCCATGATGACTGCATTCAATTGCTTTGGACCTGGGGCTACTTCATTGGGAATGGAGAAACCATTGATGAAACGGTCGAGAACGATTTCCTTTGTGACACCAATCACTCCATTCAGTGGACCCGTCATGCCAACATCCGTGATGTATAATGTACCACTTGGTAATACTCTTTCATCTGCTGTAGGCACATGTGTATGTGTCCCGATGACAGCAGAGACACGACCATCTAAATAATGACCAAGTGCTACTTTTTCTGAAGTTGCTTCTGCATGCATATCCACTAAAACATAATCTGTCTTCTCGTTCTCCAATATTTGATCAATTCCGATGAAAGGACAATCCATATTCGCATTCATGAAGGTGCGACCCAGTGCATTGATCACGAGCAGTTTCGTACCATTGTAATTGAGTGTGAGATAACCTTTGCCAGGTGCTTCATGGAAATTGAAGGGTCGAATCACATTTGAGCCTTCAATGAATTCAAACAATTCTTTGTTACCCCAAACCCAATTTCCCATGGTGATGGCATGGATTCCCATGCTCATGAGTTCTTTATAGATTTTTAAAGATATCCCACGACCATGAGATGCATTTTCAGCATTGACGATGATGATGTTGGGACGGTGCGTGTTTTTAAGTTCCGGAAGATAGGTCGAAAGCATATCGAGTCCGGGTTTGCCATAAATATCACCAATAAACAGTACTTTCATGGATGTTCCTTCTTTCTAGCGAAAAGAGGCCGAAGCCTCTTATTTTGCGATGTCTGTAGCTCGTGTTTCACGAATGACAGTGACCTTGATGGTACCAGGATATGTCATCTTCTCTTCAATTTGTTCCTTGATGAGACGAGCAACCTTGAATGTCGATAAGTCATCGACCTGTTCTGCTTTCACAAGCACTCTGATCTCACGACCAGCCTGAATGGCAAATGATTTTTCAACACCCGGAATTTCATTGGAAATGGCTTCCAGTTGTTCAAGACGTTTGATGTAGTTTTCCATGGATTCGGAACGTGCACCAGGGCGTGCTGCCGAAAGTGCATCGGCTGCAGCAACTAGAACACCAATGATGGTTTCAGCTTCTTGATCACCATGGTGAGATGCAATGCCATCAACAACTTCTTTAGGTTCTTTATACTTGTTCACGATGTTGACACCAATCGATACGTGACCGCCTTCGACTTCATGGTCGACTGCCTTACCAATATCATGCAATAAACCCGCACGACGTGCCATGATTTCATCTTCACCAATTTCAACGGCTAATTTGCCGCAGAGGAATGCAGTTTCGATCGAATGTTTGAGTACGTTTTGACCATAACTGGTTCTAAAACTGAGACGACCCAAGAGTTTCACAAGATCAGGATGGATACGTCCAATGCCTGTCTTAAAGACTGCATCTTCACCCGCTTCACGGATAAACATATCCACTTCAACGCGTGCTTTTTCAACAACTTCTTCAATACGACCTGGATGAATACGACCGTCAGAGACTAACGTGGTTAATGCACGCTTGGCAATTTCTCTTCGGATAGGATCAAAACCACTGAGTACGACCGCTTCCGGGGTATCATCAATGATCAGGTCAACACCTGTTAATGCTTCAATGGTGCGAATATTACGTCCTTCACGACCAATGATGCGGCCTTTCATTTCGTCATTTGGCAAATCAACAACAGATACGGTTCTTTCGGTTGTTGTTTCACTTGCATACTTCTGAATTGCAAGTGACAGCAATTGCTTAGAGCGTTGCTGAACTTCATTTTTAGCCTTTTCTTCTTCATCTTTGATGTAACTGGCAATTTCATCAGAAATACTTGCTCTGACACCTGCCATGATGATCTCTCTTGCCTGTTCGACAGAAAGTCCAGAGATCTCCATCAGTTTCTCTTCTTGTTGCTTTAAGACTTCTTCCGCTTTGCTATTCAATTGTTCAAGTTGTTCTTTCTTTTCGTCTAGTTTTTCTTCACGCAAAGCAAGCGTTTCTTCACGCTTGTCTAAGTGCAGGGCACGACGATTTAATGTGTCTTCGCGCTGGGATACTTTATTTTCAAGAGTTACAACGACTTGTCTGCGTTCGCGCATGTCATTGTCAAACTCCTTGCGTAAAGCAAAGATATCCTGTTTAGCTTCTAAAACACTTTCTCTTTTTGCCTTTTCGGCTTCTTTTTTTCCGTCTTCAACAATTTTTTCAGCCAATGCACGGCTAGCCTTAAGATTTTTTTCGTGTTGCCAAACACGTAGAAAATACCCAAGAACCGCTGCGATGGCGATCAGCAAACCGGAGATGACTGCTTCTACAGCATTGAGTGCTACTGGTAATAGCATTCTAAACACCTCCATGTATTTTATTTTTAACAATTGATTCAATCAAATTGTCTGATGCATAATGCACCCCATCATTATACCTTAATTTTGTCTTAAAAGTCAATCAAGAAACAGACCGACTTTAAGGATTGTTCTTTCTTTTTTTTGTAAAATATGTATAATGATATTAGTACTTCACATTAAGGAGTTTAGATCGATGAATAAAAACATTAAAGGACAACCTAAGAAGATCAGTTTTTGGTCATGGGTTCATCAAAATCGTATCAAGATTGCAGGATTTCTCTTCATTGTCATTCTACCGGTTGCATTTGTCATTGCAGTATATGTCGGTGCTTATGCAAACAATAATAAAGTTCATTTTGATGCTGAAGTCACGGAAGCAACATCCTATGTGAAATCATTTGTTGATCCAGACGAACTAGAAGCAATCACTTTAACCTTGGATTGGACTGAACTGAAGAATCCATCAGAAACGACAGACCCTGTGGGTTGGACTGGTGGATATTATAAGTTTTCAGCATTCTACACTGTTAAAGGAAACTACACTGTTGGAAATGTGTCTGTCACTCCAGTTTTACAGAC
>JANJXB010000018.1 GCA_024709245.1 Acholeplasmataceae bacterium
CATCACCAAGGTTTAAAAAAGCCAATTGACCTGCTTGAAAGAGAAATGGAATGCAAAGTTTTTGAGTGTAGAAATCAATGGCTCTTTTTAAATCATGAACAGGGATAAAGAGTTGTTTGATATGGGTTATATGTGTTGTCATGAGAGTTCCTCCATAGCATCATTGTAGTGTATTCATGAGAATTCGTCAAATGAAGTACCAACTTGAAAGCATTCGACTATTTCAATAGATTTTGATACAATAGAAATGAAATAGAAAGAAGATGATTTTTATGATGGATGCAATTTTAGATCGTAAATCCGTTAGAACGTATGTCAAGAAACCATTGGATGCCCATGATTTAGAATTGATTGGCGATATCATTCATAATCTTGAACCCAAAAAAGGTCCTTTTGGGCATCAAATCCGTTATTTTTTTTATCATCAGGACACATTACTTGATGATGAAGCGAAAAAGATTGGCACTTACGGCTTTATCAAAAATGCACCTTCCTTTGTGGGAGGTGTGATTGAAAATTCATTTGAAGCCATCGTGGATTATGGTTATTTATTTGAACATATGATATTGTCTGCAACTGAAGAAGGATTTGGAACCGTATGGTTGGGAGGAACATTTGATCGAAGTGCTTTCTCATCGTATACGAAGTCTAATGAAATCATTCCAGCCATTACACCCATAGGTTATGAAGCTGATCGACGTTTTTTTGAAAAGGCCATCCGATATGTCGCTAAAGCAGACCGTAGAAAAAAGTTTGATGAAATGTTATTTCTTCATGATCGAAACCACCCGATCAATCATGAATCCATCGATGGCTTCATGAAACGTTGTCTGGAGGTTGTTCAAGTAGGTCCTTCGGCATCTAACAAACAACCTTGGAGAATCATCATTGATGATGGAATCGTTCATTTTTATTTAGATAAAACTCCGAATTATGCCACAATGATGCCTTTTGATATGCAAGCACTTGATATGGGTATCGCAATCTGCCATTTTGAACAAGGTTTGATTGAAGCAAATCAAAAGTATCAATTCAAAGTCTTGTCCAATCATCAAGTACCCTCTTGGATTTATATATTATCCATTGAAATCAGTAAGTAGGAGACAACATGTATAAGGCAATCTTTTTTGATATGGACGGAACATTACTGGATAGTGATCAACTCGTTTTCATGATTTATTCAAATCTTGTCGAAACTTATCCACCGGACACGCCCTTATCTACCATTTCTTTGAATGATTTATATGCAAAATCATATGTTGAGATCTTACAACGATTATACCGTAATCCCAAAAAGGAATACTTGAATTATATCTATCATTTGCATGATTCATTGAAGGAAAAGCATTTAAAGTTATTTCCCCATGTGAAAGAGACACTGGATTCATTGAAAAAATACCCTGTTTATCTTTTTCTTGTCACTTCCGAATTAAGGGAGATTGCCATTGAAGAACTCAGGATGATGTCGATCATCGATATGTTTGATGATATCATCACCGCAAGTGATCTCACACATCAAAAACCTGACCCTGAAGGATTGTTGAAATTAATGAATCGATATGATTTATATCCACAGGATTGTATATTCATCGGTGATCAAAAGTCTGATGCTTTGGCTGGACATGGAGCTCACATTCAAACTGTCATGATGGGATTCAATCATGAAAATGTGAAGCAATTTAGCTCATTGTTTCATGGTGTCTTTGATGATTATGAATCTTTATTGAGTTATTTGGAAAAAGGTATGAATGCGTTATCCATAACATTTCATAAACCATCCATAACAATCATGCAACTGACTGATCTTCATTTAATGAACGAACCTGCTGATGATCTCACCTTCCAAGGTATTTTGAAGGCAGTCAATACACTCAAACCAGATTTCATTGTACTGACTGGAGATCAAACCATGTCAGAACATTCAGTGATGCTTTATCAAAGATTGGTCAAATGGATGGATTCATTCGAATTACCATGGACACTTGTCTTTGGAAATCATGATACAGATCATGGAATTTCTCATCAAAGTTTAATCCAAAGCCTCAAGGGATCAAAGCATTTGATGTTTGTTCCAGGTCCTGAAGACCTGGGATGTTCGAATTTTGTGATTGATTTGAAGAATCATGAAAACAGAGTCATTAAAAAACTCATCTTCATGGATACCCATATTGATCAGTTTTATCCGATTGAAAATGAAATGAAGTGGGGATATGGTTCCATATCCGAGAATCAAAAAAAATGGTATGAACAGATGATTGCATGTGATCCACTAACGAAAAGCTTTGTTTTTCTACACATCCCGATTCCAGAATACCATTTGGGTCAAATCAAACCTCTCCAAGGAGAATGTTTAGAAAAACCATCGACACCACCTTATGATTCAGGTTTCTTTGATTCGATTCTTCAGCATCATCACACAGAAATCATCTTTGCAGGACACGATCATTACAATGACTACTTGATTGAAAAAGAGGGCATTCAACTTGCCTATGGACGAGTGAGTGGTCATTATGATTACGGTCCTCAAGGTTTCCCCAAAGGCATTCGGTTAATCACCATCGAAGAAGATGGCAGTTTTGAAACACAAATATTCCTCTATCAGGACATGAAGGACACATTATGAAAAAAAGAGTTTATCTATTTCAAGGCGATTCAATCACAGATTGCAATCGCGATCGCAGTCAACAAGACAGTTTAGGTGATGGCTATGTGAGCATTTTGCAATCAAGACACCCAGAACTCAAGATCATCAATCGTGGTATCAGTGGTGATAGAGTCAATGAACTTCTAGAGAGATGGCAAATCGATGCATTAAACTTAAAACCAAGCGTCATATCGATATACATCGGTATCAATGACGTATGGCATCATCATGAATGGGGTAAGCCTTACGCCATTGAATCGTTTGTTGAAATGTATCAACAATTGATTGATCAAATCAAAAAGCAGGATCCATCGACAACGATTTGCCTGATCAGTCCATTTGTTCTTAAAATAGGCCACTACAAAGACGTATGGCAAAAAGACATTGATGATATCATTGAAGCGGTAAAGACACTATCAAAGCGAAACAAGACGCTTTATCTATCATTATCCGATCTTTTTAAGCTAGCCAATCAAACATATTCTGCAGAGGATTTAACTTGGGATGGTGTCCATCCCAAACCATTGGGCCATGAATTGATTGCATCAGCAATCGAAAAGGTTTTAAAAATCTAAAGCACTAAGACCTATCATAGGTCTTTTTCTTTTCATGTGACGTGCTCTTTGAAAGCAATTATGATAAGATGGACATAAATAAGTTTCACCTAGAGGTACTTCATGGCAAGCTTTATTTTCCTTTTCATCTATTTCACATCAACCATGATGC
>JANJXB010000041.1 GCA_024709245.1 Acholeplasmataceae bacterium
GCGATTTTTCATTGGTACTGATCAACTCAACAATATTCTTATAATTACGTTGTTCTCTTCTGATGTGGATTTCTTCTGGGGTTGGCATTTCGAGTTCAGTAATTTTTGTTTTAATGAAACGCTCAATCATTTGTAGTTTCCCACGCATGGATGGATAGACTAAAGAAACAGAAACTCCCGATTTGCCAGCACGACCTGTACGTCCAATTCGGTGGACATAGATTTCATCTTCAAATGGAATTTCATAATTGATGATGACATCGACATGAGAAATGTCTAAACCTCTCGCAGCAACATCCGTAGCAATCAAATACTTGAGTTTTTTAGCTCTGAATCGGCCCATGACATAATCTCTTTGACTTTGCTTGAGATCTCCATGGAGGGCATCTGCCTCATAATTATGTTTTTGTAAGAATGCAGCTAGAGCATCAACATCCAGTTTGGTATTTGCAAATATAATCGATGATTGTGGATCATAATAATCTAAGACTCTGAGCAAGAGTTGATCGCGATCTGATTTTTTGACCATGTAGTAAAATTGATCAATTTTCGCAACTGTCATTGTTGGTGTTTGGACAGTGATGATTTCTGGATGCTTTTGATATTTTTCAGCAACTTTCCGAATGAACGGTGGAATCGTTGCAGAAAACAGTGCCGTTTGTCTGGTTTCTGGAGTATCTTTTAACAGCTTTTCCAAATCTTCTTGAAATCCCATCTTGAGCATTTCATCAGCTTCATCCATGACGAGAACTTTCAAGTTTGAGAAGTCAACGGTCTTACGTTCTTGGTGGTCAATGGCTCTTCCTGGAGTTGCTACCACAATCTGGGGATGTTCAGAAAGTGCTTTAAACTGTTTGTTGTAAGATTCACCACCATAGATGGATGTAATTTTGACACCTTTGTTGAATTTGACGAGTTTCAAAAATTCTTTATAGACTTGAAGTGTCAGTTCTCGTGTTGGGCAAATGATCAGTGCCTGAACAGAAGGATCTGATAAGTCAATTCTCTCTAAAATCGGGATTGCAAAGGCGAAAGTTTTTCCTGTGCCCGTTTGTGCTTGCCCGATGATGTCTTTTCCTGCGAGCATTCTTGGGATCGCCTGATGCTGAATAGCCGTGGTTTCCACGAGCCCCAATGCCTCAATTGCGGTCTTTGTTTCTTGTAAAATGTTTAATTCGTTAAATAAAATATTCATCTTTTTCCTCAATTCTTTTTAAACCTTACATACTATACCATACATTCATCAATAATACCATCAAATCATCAAAAAAAGACTCATCGAGTCTTCTTTCTTGCACAATTTTCACCTTCACAGTAGTCTGTCTTCGAAAACTTGGCAGATGATAAGATCAGTGCTTCAAGCAATTGCTCTTCGTCATGAAAACCTGATAATCTGTACTTGCCATCAATTCGGATGTGAGGGACTTCAAAAATACCCTTGACCAGTGCATTTTCGCGATTGAGTTCAACTGCATCAGCGTATTTCGTTGATGATAAAACATCTTTAACCTGTGATTCAGAGAGTCCTGCCTCAGTTGCAATTTCAATCAAATGCTCATGCTTGCTGATATCGAGTTTACCTTCATAATAAGCGTGAAAAAGATGCGAATTGTATTCAAAAGCTTTCTCTGTCTTTTTAGCCAAATGGGATAACCTATGTGCATCCTTAACTTTGACAGGTCGAAGATCTTGTGGGATGTCATGAAACATCATTTGAGCTTCTTCAATCGATATAACATGATGTTTAGAAAGAACATCATGAAATGTGCAATCCGGTTTCGGTTCAAAAAGAGGCAACATTTCATAGCTGCGATAGAGGATTTCTAGATCATTAAATTTGAATTTTTTGAGCAGTGATTCCAGTGCCAAATGCTGTTTATAGCATAGTGGACTGAGATAGTCGAGCCAGAATTCCAGTTTCATATCATCTTTCCTTTGTTCATCTCTTGTATTTTACAAGACAAGACCTGTGAAATCAAATCTTATGCGTATTCCTAAAAACAATCTTTTCATCAATCACAGTCATGACGATTTGTTCTTCGAAAAACTGATCTTCTTTCATCATGAATAGATTGTCTTTCGTCATCGTCATATCCGCGATGTAGCCCGGTTTTAAGTAACCTCGATTGTCTTTCATGGATTGGACTTGCGCACCTGTTGTGTAAAGTTTGACAGCTTCATACGGTGTTAAGGATTCATCCCTATCATAGACTTTCCCATCATGATAAGATCTTCTATAAATGGCAGCATGCATGCCCAGTAAAGGATTGGGTATTTCTACAGGAGCATCGGAACTTCCAGAGATGGTTAGTCCTGTCTGAAGGAGTGATTTCCAAGGAAATAGCAGTTCTGGCGCGATTGAAAATCGGTTCAATGCCCATGGTAAATCTGAGGATAGGAATTGAGGTTGAATATCAATGGATAAAGGCATACCTTTTAGTTTTAATAGTGTTTCTTTCTTAAGATAGGGTGTATGAATGAGACGGTCTATTTGTCCTGATTTTGGAGGATGAGCTTGAAGGATATCAATCAATTCATCCAGACCTAGATCACCAATCACATGGACTGCAACGGTCAGTCCAAGAGATCTCGCATGCTTAATGTATGATTCAAATGCTTGAGGGTCATTGACTCTGATCCCTTGAGAATCACTTTCTTGATAAGGATGAAACATCAACGCTGTTTTTGAAGTGATGGTTCCATCATAAAACATTTTGACTGCTCCAAGCTGCAGATATGGAGATTGGTCCATCCAGGTTTTTTTCGATGTTTCAAAATCATGAAGGGTATGATGATGGATCAGCAGATGTGTTCGAAATGGCATGGATTGTAAGACATCTTCAAATACTTTGACTGTGTCATGAAAACCATTGAAATAATAAAGATCATCCGAGTGACCACCCGTGACGCCATAGCGATACAAGCGATGAATCGCCTCTTCAAGGATGGTTTTGAGTTCATCATGATTGTATTTGGGAATCAAGTCGATGGCTTTTAAAGCAACCTCTTCGGTTAACACTCCTGATTCAGATGCATACTTGAGTTGATTCAAGACAGCATCGTTGACTGTGAGACTGTGGTAGTCTTGATGACGGATGTAAATGGGAACCGATTCTGAAATTTTGTTTAAGTCATGTTTTGTGATTCCAGATTCCATGTATCCTAAAGCAAAAAGGAGTGATCCTTGAAAGGATTGTTTCAATACATCGATCACTTCATTTTTTGATTTTCCCTGAAGAGAAATCCTTGAAAGCATTTGACCATAACCGAGAAGATGCAGATGTGCATCGACAAAACCAGGGTAAACATGAGCACCCTTCAAGTCTATGGTTTCTTCAAAGGTAAGACCCACCAAATCGTCATCAAAACCGATGATATGACCCTGGTCAGTTCCCATGGATTGATGAGTATCTCTTGGATGACACATGGTGTGAAACACACCGTTTTTCCAAAGTTTCATGACTTCTCCTTTTTTCAAAAACGCCTAAAATCGAAGGCGATTTCAAGCGTCTAGTGGCTCTCTTAAGATGGTTCGAATATCTTCTAGCTTGAAACCTTTTTGATATAACTTCTGAGTGATGATTTGATTCAATTCATAACCTGTGTATTTATCCTGATAATGAAGCATCAATTTCTCATATGCTTTTTTAAGTAACTCAATCTCATGTCCAGAATAATCTGATAAATGACTGATGATGACAGATTCAATCAAATCCGATGCAAATCCTTTTTGTAGAAAATAGAGTTTTACACGATTCATCATCGCCTTCTTGGACTTGTTCTTGATGGATTTGATTTTTAAAGGGACGAGTTCATTTAAAATGGATTTTTCGTTGATGTTTGAGATGACTCGAACGATGATCTCATCATTCATCCCTTTTTTTTCCAATTCTTCTTTGATTTTTTCAGGACCATACTGCATTTTCTTCATCTCTACATACTGATGAGCATAGGCCTCATCATCGATGTATTTGCGTTTTACTAATTGATTGAGCACACTTTCAATGACTTCTTTAGGTGCCCCTTCATGTTCAAGACTCATCTTGATTTCAAACGATGTAAGAGATTTTTTGAGTTTTGTTATCGCAAATCGATAAAAATAGAGTTCTTGATTTTCTCTTTTCATCTGTTTGAATGTTTCATCTTCCATTTCCATACCTGCATGAATATGGTACTGATAAAGGATATCAGGTTCAATCTTAAAGATTTCGGATTGAACCGAGACAGAGATTGTCTTACCCTTGATTTGAACATCATTGATCTTGATCATGACTTATCCTCTTAGAATTTCAATCAGTGCGATGAGTTGACGGTCATTCGATAGATCCGTGGACAATGCCATATAGATATCATGCACTTTTCTTGCCGTTTGTAAATTGAGAGTCCCTGTCACAAGAAGTTCATGCTCTAATTGAAATTGACTGATGATGTCTTCTGTTTTTTGATCAAAGTAACCATCTGTTCTTAATTTGGAGAGTCCTACAAGATCGTAATACACATTGAAAAATGACTGATACAAAGCAAGCGATGAAGAAACCTGATCTATTTCAACAGGTCCATGATATACAGGCATGGATATGCCTTTGATTCCCGTTTGCATCAAGGAAGTGACTTCAAGAGGTGTGGTAGAAACATTGAGGTTATTTCCATAAAACCACTCACCTTCGGTATAAATCAGGCTGTATCTGACATCCTCGATCTCTGTAATTCGAATCTGATTCTGATAAACACCTTTTCCGTATGTTTCACTGCCATAAAGGGTATATCCTTCTTCCATTAATGCTGCAGCCAGTACTTCTGCTGCAGATGCAGAATTTTCATTCACAAGGATTGCAATCTGATAAGGTTTGGGTTGTGATAAATTTCCATAAAATCGTTGGACTTCACCACTTTTTGGAATCATGGTGAAAATGGATCGATCTAAGTTTTTTTGAATCAATTGCTGAGCGATGCCTGGAACTTGTGAAGACTCATTTTGATTATGAAGTGCTGATAAAGATCCTCCAGGATTGTCTCTTAAATCTAAGATGAGTGTTTTTTCAGATGCACCATTTGCCAATGTCGTTTCTTCAAGTGTGTTTAACAATTCTTGAAATAAGCCCGCAGTTCCCAGCGTATTTGCATTCGGTGCTGCAGAAAAACGAGCAATTTTGATGTATGCGATATTCTCTTCCAATAAATTGACAGCGTAAACGGATGGCGTTTCAATGGCTTGATATGTGACATCAATGACATTCAATGCTCCATCAGGATTTTGGATGAGAAACGACTTAGTTTCCCCAAGAGCGCCAGAAAGATAACTGAGTACTTCTTGTTCAGAAGATAGTGATTGAAAAAGTACAGTATTCCCATTGATGATGATACCAGTGATCAGATCATTGGGATATATTAAGCCAAAAGCAGCTCCTTCAGGATACACAAACCCAATTCGAAGATTCAGGTCTTCAAATAAAAAGCTAACTCCAATCCCTACAAAGGATTCATCTGAACCTGGTGTAATTGATAAAGGCGAAGAAACGATTCGCGTATAGGGATCGTTATTGAGTGCTGCATAAGCCTCAACAATCGCTTCCATCGATTGGACAAAAGCAATCGTTTTTTCGCTTTCTTCCAAATCATAAAGATAATATTCATCGAGTTGATCTGTGATGAACTCAAAGATGTCCTGTGTATTTCGAGGCGAAAATTCGGGAAGGACACGTGATGAAAAATAACCTGCAAAAAAAGCGAGAATCACACTGAAGAGAAATAAGATTCCGAGTTTTTTACCTACCATTTTGCACTCTCCCGAGAGAATCCTTGACCCAATGCTTCTTTGGTCTTCATCACAAATGTGAAGGCATGAGGATCGGTTTCCTTAATGATCATTTTAAACATATAAAGTTGCTGACGATCCACAGTGCAAATGATCATGTCTTTTTCTTTTTTTGAGAATCCACCCAATACTTTCACCTTCGTCATGCCACGATCTAAACGCTCATAAATGGCTTTCTGAAGCAAATCAGCAACCTCTGATACAATAAACACTGTATAACCCGACTTGCCTTCGATGGCGAGTCGATCCACTAAGAATCCACCAATGATCATGGCACCTACAGCATATAAACCTAGTTGGAAATTGATCAGCATGGCAATCAAAATCACGATACCATCGGTGATGTACATTGCTGTTGAAAACGGCATATGAAGATATCTGCTCATGATTCGTTGAACAACATCCATACCCCCTGTGGAAGCATTATTTCTAACGACAATACCCAGACCAACACCAATCATGGTACCACCGATTGTGGTTGCAATGAGCAGAGGTGATTCGGTCATGTGCTCCATGAAAAAATGCGAATCAATGGTCGATTCTAAAACCCAAATGATCGTCGGTGTCATGAGTGTTGCAAAAATGGTTTTAAAGAAAAATTGTTTTCCTAAAAAGATACCGCCTAATATCAAAAGGACAATATTCGCCATATACATAAAGAGTGATACTGGAATCAGATCTTGAATGATGATTGAAATCCCCATCACTCCCCCGATGATCAGACCTGCGGGTAAGAGGAAAAAATAAAAACCAAGTGAAAGAATGATGACCCCAAGGGCAATCTCAGTTAATTCTCTGACTTTGGCATTGTTCATGTTTTTTCTCCAGCCTTCAAATAGGCATTGATAAATCCATCAAGTTCTCCATCCATGACAAGATCCACTTGTCCGACTTCATAATTGGTTCGATGGTCTTTCACCATCTGATAGGGGTGAAAGACATACGATCGGATTTGTGAGCCCCATGCAATATCTTTTTGTTCACCTTTGATGCTTTTTAAATTCTCTTCCTGTTTTCTTATTTCTTCTTGAACCAATTTACTTTTTAAGACACTCATTGCCGATTCTTTGTTTTTTAATTGACTACGTTCATTTTGGCATGTGACTACAATGTTGGTGGGTAGATGGGTAATTCGGACAGCGGAGTCCGTGGTATTAACAGACTGTCCTCCTGCACCACCTGAACGATAAACGTCGATTTTTAAGTCTTCATCCTTGATTTCAATTTCAATTTCATCGTCGATTTCTGGCATGACATCTAAAGATGCAAATGAGGTATGTCTTCTGGCATTAGAGTCAAATGGACTGATTCTCACCAATCGATGCACACCACGTTCAGCTTTTAAGTAGCCATAAGCATAGGGTCCTTTCACAAGGATTGTAACACTCTTTATCCCTGCTTCATCACCCGCTTGATAGTCTAAGATTTCAACTTTGTAGCGCTTTTTTTGAGCATATCGTGTATACATCCGGTAAAGCATATCTGCCCAGTCTTGGGACTCGGTACCACCAGCTCCAGGATGAAATTCGAGAATGGCATTGTTATGATCATAAGGTCCATTGAGGATGGTTTCAATTTCAAATACTTTGAGTTCTTTTTCCATTTTTTTGATATCTTCTTCCAAAATGGTCCACTCTTCACTACCTTCTTCACTGATTTGAAACCATTCTACAAGTCCTTGATACTTTTGATCCAAACGATAAAATTCGTCAAGCTTTTGACGAATTTCGGTTGCTTCTTTGGTTGTCTTCTTGGCAAGACTTGTATTGTTCCAAAACTGTGGAGATTGCATCACTTCGTTGAGTTTGATGTATTCTTGTTCCAATTTTTCGGGTCCAATCGCCTTGCTCAGATCCTCAATGCTTTGTTTGAAAAGTGCGAGGATTTTATTGACTTCATACGTTTCCACATGAACCTCCTTGAACTAGCGCCAGGGCATGTTCCGTGCATATCTATTCTTCTTAATCTTGGGCTTCTTAGGTTTGACGTCAGTTCTACCTTCGTTTGTTTGTGTGTTCTTGACGACAGCTTCACGTTCGACATTGTATTGAATCTGAGCACGAATCGCATAACGTGTAACATCGGTTGAAATGTTTTGAATCATTTCATTGAACATATTCAGTCCTTCTTTTTGATAGATTACAAGTGGACTTTGTTGGCCGTATGCTTGTAACGTGACACCTTGTCTTAATTCACTCATTGCATCAATATGGCGCATCCAGTAGGTATCAATGACTCTCAACATGACAACTTTTAAGAATTCATTGAAAACTTCAGGTGGTACGAGGGATTTTTTGCGATCGAGTTCCTGCTGTGCAAGTTCTTGGATATAGGATTCAAGCTCTTGTTCATCCAGTTTTTCAATGGTTTCTTTGGATAGAGTATTGGGTTGGAATATATTGCCATTGAAGGTAGCGATGATGTTGTCATCATCGATATTGTATTGACCTTTAGCAACAGGATGAATAAATTGGTTCAAAATACGTGTGATGGCTTGACGGATGGTAGAGCGTACCTGTTCTTCAATGGTATCTAAGATTAAGACGTCTCTTCTTTCCTTGTAAATGATTTCTCTTTGCTTACGCAAGACATCATCATATTTTAAGACATTCTTTCTGGCATCGTAGTTATTGCCCTCAATACGTTTTTGAGCACTGGTGACAAATCTGCTGAAAATCTTGGAGGATAATGGCTCACCGGTTGTGTTGAGTCTTTCCAGCATTTCAATGCGTTTCTTGAATGTTTCTCCACCAAATCGCATCATGAGTTCGTCTTCAGCGGATAAGTAGAATCTAGAATAACCTGGGTCTCCTTGACGTCCACTTCGACCTCTTAACTGATTGTCGATACGTCTGGACTCATGGCGTTCGCTACCGATCACAGCAAGACCACCGAGTTCGACAACACCAGCACCAAGTTTGATATCAGTACCACGACCAGCCATGTTGGTTGCAATCGTAACTGAACCCAGTAAACCTGCTTTTGCGACAATTTCTGCTTCTCGTTCATGGTTTTTGGCATTCAATACTTCATGAGGAATTCTGCGTGCTTTAAGCATTCTGGAAAGTTCTTCAGAAGTTTCAACGGCAATCGTACCAATCAGCATCGGTTGACCCGTTTTATGTCTTCTTTCGACTTCATCACAAAGTGCATTGAATTTATCCTGTAAATTTGCATAAATATAGTCAGGTTCATCTTTACGAATGACCGGAGCATTGGTGGGTACTTCAACGACATCCATGTTGTAGATGTCACGGAATTCTTCTTCCTCCGTTTTCGCTGTACCTGTCATCCCAGAAAGTTTTTTATACATTCTAAAGAAATTTTGATATGTGATTGTAGCAACCGTCACAGTTTCTTTTTTAACTTGAACGCCTTCTTTGGCTTCAAGGGCTTGATGCAAGCCTTCCGAGAATTGACGTCCTCTTAAAATACGTCCTGTGAACTGGTCAACGATGAGTACTTCATCGTTGTCGACAACATATTCTTTATCTCTTGACATGATGTGTACTGCACGAAGTGCGTTGTTGATATGGTGAACAAGCGTTACATGTTTTAAATCGTATAAGTTTTCAAGTTGAAAAATCTGTTCTGCCTTTTTGATCCCTGTGGGTGTCAATGCAATCGATTTGGATTCAAGATCGATTTCATAGTCCTCATCACGAAGTGATTTTGCAAAACGGTCTGCTGCTTGATAGAGATTGTGGTTGTTTTTTGCTCCACCGGAAATGATAAGAGGTGTTCTTGCTTCATCAATCAAAATCGAGTCGACTTCATCGATGATGGCAAAGTTTAATCCCCGTTGAGCGACCATATCTTTGGCATATAAAACCATGTGATCTCTGAGATAATCAAATCCTAATTCAGAGTTTGTCGAATACAAAACATCACAGTCGTACGCTGCTTTTTTCTGATCTCTTGTGAGATCTCTTAAATTGAGACCTACCGTAAGTCCTAAGAAACGGAATAGATCTCCGATATCACCCTCTGCTTCACGTTTGGCAAGATATTCGTTAACGGTTACAATATGAACCCCTTCACCATTTAAAGCAGATAAATATGCTGGCATAACCGCTGTAAGTGTTTTACCTTCACCTGTTCTCATTTCAGCAATATTTCCGTGAAATATAGCAACAGCTCCTTGGACTTGAACATGATATGGAAATAACTTTGTGACTCTTCTTGATGCTTCCCTTACAACAGCAAAAGCCTCAACCATGATACTGTCGAGGGACTCACCTTTTTGATATCTTTCCTTAAACCAGGGCGTCTTCGCTTGAAGTTCGGCATCCGAGAGTTGCTTCATTGAATTCTCAAGTGCAAACACTTGATCCGCAATCTTTTTTGCTTCCTTGAGTTCTCTCTTACCCGGGTCAAACCATTTTTTTAGCATAGGTACACATCCTTTACGTTCTTTATTATTCTATAATAAGACCCAGTCTTTTACAAGCGATTTCACCCTTTATGGGATTTTTATCATCATTGACTTATGAGCATTGAAAAGCACTCTCTAATAGGAAAGTGCAAAGTCATTATAAAAAAAATAGAACGCTTAAGCGCTCTATTAAAAATCAAATTTAACGTCTTGTCTTTTCACAGCTTCTGCTTCAAAGAATGCACGTTTTTCGAATTTTTTCCAGTTTGCAATGATATTGCTTGGGAAAACAACAACTTTTTGGTTGTAGTAAGAAACATTCGAGTTATATACACGACGTGCAGCCTGTAAATTTTCTTCAACTTCAAGAGTTGCATCTTGCAATTTACCAATATTGGCTGAAGCTTTTAAATCTGGATATTGCTCTACAACAACATTAATCGCTTGTAATCCACGTGTCAATTCATTGGCGAATTCTTGCTTTTCAGAAATTGGAGCACCATGACCGGGTTGTCTCATTTGAACAACTTTGACCAGTGTATCCGCTTCATGTTTCATGTAGCCTTTGGCTGCAGAAAACATTTTTGAAAGCAAGTCAAAGCGCTTCGTTAACGCGACATCAATACTGGATTCTGATTCATCAATTTTTACAAGCATTGTTCTGAATGCGTTGATCGTAGAGATCAGCCACCCCACCACAATCACCAAAAGTAAACCTAAACCTAACAATACATATCCTAATGTACCCATCATTTCTCTCCTTTCTAAAGAGTGTTCTTAAATTTAGAACTATCTAACCGCAATTCATTGATGATTGCTGGTATGAGATCAATATCTGACATGAAGGTCTTGAGTGATTCTTCATTGATAGGTGTCTTGATTGAGAGTTCCATATAATCTCTTCGATCATTGACACCAATGTGAAGTTCATTGCCTACATAGTAATACAAAATGGAGCCGCGATGCAACTTTTCAAGTTCCATCAGTTTTTCAATCATGGATGATGTAATCAAATAGAAGCCAAATTCCTGTGAAGAAGCATAAATGGCAAACTTTTTATTAAACTCGATGGATTCTACATCCAGTTTGACTAAACCTTTGGTATTGATGCCGAATCCTCGACCTTCAATGATCTTGAGTTGCTCTTTGAACTGTCTTTCATACGTATAGACATACCATCTACCTTTGAAGTAGGTCTGGTATGAGACTGTTACATTTCCTTTGGAGTCTCTGGTTTCCACACGTTCCTTCAAATCGATGTCAGAAACTTCAAACTTAATACCTTTATAAGACCCCATGATTAAATCTTCACCTGTGTACCGGTCTGGTCTTTTCACCATGCCGGTCTGTACGATTCGGGGAATTGAAATATGATTTTTAGGTTCATAGGAAACATCATCAAATTGTTCTTTCAAGATTTCTGTCACGATTTCAGCTTTAACGATTGCTTTAAATGTTGTACTGTGTTTTTGGGCTCTACCGAAAAACACAATGGCTACAACAAAGAAGATGATCCCAAGGATGATCAAGAAAATCTGATTTAAGAAAAATCCAGGAAGACCGGTGAGTACTGCAATGATCAAAAAGAGGGTTGCAGACTTATTTTCCTTTGCATATTGCTGATAAAGACCTACACGTTTTTCTTCAAGTCGTTTGAGATTGTCCATAGATCACCTTTGTGGTTCCTAACTGATTATCATTTTATAATAAATTACGGAAAATTGCAATTTTATCGGTCTTTTCCCAAGTGAATGATTCATCTTCTCGACCAAAGTGTCCATATGCAGCAGTTTTTTTAAAAATCGGACGTTTTAAGTCTAAAGCTTTGATGATTTCTCTAGGTCTTAAGTCGAAATGTGCATTGACTGCATCGTAGATTTGATTCAGATCAACTTTCTCTGTTCCAAATGTATTGATGAGCAAAGAAACAGGTTTTGCGATACCGATCGCATAAGCAATCTGAATCTCACATTGATCAGCGATTCCAGATGCAACGATATTTTTGGCAATGTATCGCGCCATGTAAGCTGCACTTCTGTCTACCTTCGACGCGTCTTTCCCAGAGAAAGCTCCACCACCATGCCTTGCATATCCACCATAGGTGTCAACAATGATTTTACGACCTGTGAGTCCTGCATCGCCATGGGGACCCCCAATGACAAATCGTCCTGTCGGATTGATTTGATAAATGGTATGGGTTGTATCGTAAAATTTTAAGACAGGTTTCAAGACATGAGTCATCATGGCTTCTTTTAAATCTTCTTGTGTCCATGAAGGGTCGTGTTGTGTTGATAAAACAACCGTATGAATGGAGACAGGTTGATTTTTTTCATCGTACTCTACGGTGACTTGTGTTTTTCCATCAGGTCTCAAACCTGGAACAATATGATTTTTTCTCACATAAGATAATCGCTCTGCCAAACGATGCGCTAGATAGATGGGCAAAGGCATCAAAGTGATGGTTTCGTTGGTTGCATAACCAAACATCAAGCCCTGATCGCCTGCACCTTGTTCTTTGGTTTCACTTTCATCGACACCAAGTGCAATATCGGGTGATTGTGGCTTGATTCTGACATCGACAACAACATCATCTGCGTTATACCCGTATTCTTTTTTGTTGTATCCGATTTCACGAACCACTGATTTCACAACGGATTCAAAATCAATATCTGCTTTGGCTGTGATTTCACCAAAAAGCAGTGCGTAATCTGTTGTCACTGCAGTTTCGCATGCCACTCTTCCATTGGGATCTTGTGTGAGGACTGCATCTAAAATCGCATCGGATATCAAATCCGCCACTTTATCCGGATGCCCTTCTGTTACAGATTCACTGCTGAATAATCTTCTCATGTGATCATTTCCTTTCATTAAAAAAAGCACTTTTCAAGGAAAAGCGCCCTATTGGATTTTCCTTATTGATGGGACATTGCCCCTCGTACTGAGCACCTAATCAAATAGGTTGCTGCTACGTCGTCGGTCACTAGCCTCGGTAGCTCTGAATAAGTTTTCTTATTGTCATTTTTTGATTCAATTGCTCATTTAGGATACATGAATTTCTTTCATTTGTCAAGCATTCTTGCTCTGAAACGAATGCGTATTGTTGATGTTTAGAAGTTGTTATACATTTCAGCAAATTCATCATGAAATTTAAGAAATCTTTCCTTAAGGTCATAATCAAAGTAATTGGCAAGTTCTGTCTGAAAGCTCTTGAGTACGAGAGAATGTGCCATGGGTCGTTTGTAAGACTTGGGTCCTCTCATGGTGATGTAAAGATCTGCAAGAAGTATGATTTGAGCTTCGATTTCGGGTTGTATCAACAACATGTCTTTTAAGAATTTTTCGTTGGCTGTATCTTCAATATGAGCTCTTGCGATATCTTCACATTTTTGAGCGAGCTGCATGCGTTTGGCAATTTTAGAACCCAATTCCGTTTTCTCTTTTAAGACATCGTAAGTCTTTTCATCAAATGTATTCATGTCATTCAGCAAATTCTTGATTTCCTGATATTGAAGATGAATGAGTGCATATTCATTCATTGCCTGCATCTTGGATTGAGAAAGACCATAATTGTCTGCAAGTTTTTGACTCATCAGTTGAACTTGAGTTGCGTGTCTTCGATCCATTAAAGTATAAGAACTTGAAAAAACAACAGAGAATAAGTCACCAACGATGTGTGAGAAATCTCCTTGGACTTGTCTACGCTTGATCAATTCTTTCTTGCGTTCTTCTTGCATGTACTGTCCCATCGAAACAATCGCATACACAACAAAATAGAAAAGAACGAAGAGAAGCGTTCTCAGTAAAATATCTGAAAACACGGGTAATCTCACAAAAATAGGGATGAATTCCAATAATGTACGCTCTCCGACCATCCCTTGAATGTTGTACGTCCAGATGAAATGAATGACCGTAAGTAAAGCTAGTAAACCTTGAAAGGAAGTCGAAAGCAACTTCTTTTCTTGATATAAGGA
>JANJXB010000080.1 GCA_024709245.1 Acholeplasmataceae bacterium
TCAGCCGTCATTGCCTCATAAGCATCAGCAACCGAAATGATGCGTGAGAATAACGGAATTTCCTCTTTAGACAACCCTTTTGGATAACCTTTTCCATCGTATCGTTCATGATGTGTTAATGCATACAATGCTAGATTGCTATATTCATCTGCAGCATGCAGGATATTGTATCCGTTGATGGTATGACGTCTCATGATTTCCCACTCTTCATCATCAAGTTTATCCGGTTTACTCAAGATTCGGTCGGGGATTGATATTTTTCCAATATCGTGTAGTAAACCTGCCAATTTGAGTTCTTCAATATTTTCTTTTGTGAGTTGAAGCACTTTTCCCATCTCGTAACAATACTGACTGACCTTTTCTGAATGGATTTTTTCAACATCGTATTTATTCGTCAATGTCTCTAAAATGGTCTTAATGGCTGCACTTCTCATACTTCGGCTTTCCAACACTTTTCGTTTATACATGTTTTCTTCTGCTTCTTTGATGACATGGTCGATAGTATCAGAATTGTTATACTTGATTGCGTTGCCTAGAGAAATGGATATTCCAACTTCTTGAACGGAAAATACAGCTATTTTTTCTTTCATTTGTTCTTGAACGGTCATCATTTTTTCGGTTGTAGCATTGGGCATGATGATTCCAAATTCATCGCCACCCAGTCTTGCTACCACATCTGATGAATCCACTGACTCTCTAATCATTTGAGCGACGTAGCGGATGACTTGATCTCCACTGGCATATCCGAAAGAGTCATTAATCAGTTTCAATCCGTTGATATCAACCATGAAAATGCCTAAAGGATAATTCTCTGGGGTATCCAATGTAACGAGTTGATTCGAAAAGAATCTCCGATTGGGGATATTTGTTAAGAAATCATGATTACTGATGTGGATGATTTCATCAGCCTTCATACGCTGTTCTGTGATGTCTTTGGTGTGAACAATATACCCATTTAATTCACCATCCATAAACAGAGGGGATATGATGACTTCTAAAATGATCTTCCCTATTTTACTGGTCTGATAGAATTTTGATTTTTTCACCAAATCAAAGTCGTATTCCATCTCTGTATGCAGGACTTTGCGTGTATTGATTTGTTGAAATAATTCTTGGGCGACATTGGGGTTTTGAAACAAATTGACATTTTTCAATTCGCTCGGATTGATCACTCCAAACAACTGAAGGGCTGAATCATTAGAATAGGTATGTTGTCCTTTTTCATCATAGAATTCAATGGCAATCGGTGATTGGTCAAGAATAGTATTGATCACTTGGTTGGTTTTAAATAAATCCTGTTCAAGTTGTCTTCTTTCTGTGATGTCCTGTGCAGCTCCAGATAATGAAACAATCTTTCCATTCTCGTCGTATTCTGCTTCTCCTCTCACCCACATCCACCCTTTTTTACCTTCAGGCAATACCATTTCCAATTCTAGTTCATAGGGGATGCCTTGAGAAGACGTTCGAGCAAGTGCAGCTGATAAAGTATCCCAGCTCTTTTTCGTAAATAGTTTCATATGTTCTGTATACGGAGGAACAGGTTGATTCGGATCAAAGCCATACATCTTATAAAGCTCATCTGACCATGTGACTTCATTGGTTTTCACATCAAGTCTCCATGTTCCAAGTCGTGCAATCTTCTGTGAAGTGAGTAAATCCTTTTGTTCTTTTTCACGACGATTCTCTAATAAAACACGTTCTGTGATGTCTTCTACAATAACAGCAAATTGACCTCGTTTCGGAGAGTATGCTGAAGTATTGAAATATTTACCCAATGCTTTTGCATAATTTTCGTATTGTAAGGATTTGCCTGTAGAGGCAACTTCTCCGAATTTTTCAATCCAGTACGGTTCAGTTCCAGGTAATACTTCGAGTAGCGTTTTACCAATGATGTCTTCATTGAGCCCTGTGAGTCGTGTATAACTTTTATTGATGCTGATGAATCTATAATCGATGGGTTTTCCATGTTCATCATAAATCATTTCATGAAGTGCAAGACCAAGTTGCATCTCTGTTGTCAATAGGCGGTATTGTTCTTCGCTTTGTTTGAGTCTTAAATTGGCTAAGCTGATTTCGGTGGTGCTACTTACAGTGCAGTGTGTTTGAATGACAGCATTGTTTTCATCGTATGAAATATTTCCATCAAAGGAAACAGGAATGGATTCACCCTGTTTGGTCATCATATGGAATTCGGAGTGTATCGATCCTAATTTCTTAAAAAGTTCAAAACGATTGATGAATTTATCTTGATATGGAGCATCTAGAAAGTCACCAAACCACTTTCCAATGACTTCCTCTTTTTGATAACCAAAGATGTCAAGCCACTTTTGATTGACTTCCAAAAAGTGACCTGTAGGACTTAAGGATTGATAGCCAAAAGGAGCATGTTCAAACAGTTTTCTGAACTTGGATTCACTTTCTTGAAGAGATTGTGTGAGTCTGTCTTTTGCTAGATTTGCTTCTTGAAGCAGTAGATTTTCAGCAATGGAAGCTTCAAGTTTCTTGTATTGTTGATTGATGTCTTCATAGTGTTGTTTTAATTGCGTATTGACTTCTGTGATTCTTAGGGTATCTAGAAACTGCTGTCGATTCGATTTTTCGATGTAATATGCACCAATCATTCCAATGATATTGGCTGAGATGAGAAAAAGAAGTCCGAAAAGCATGGTTGATGAAATCTCTTGATGGACAAATAAATGACCAATGATGTAGAAAGCAATGATCAAATTACCTGCAACAGACGCGAAAATATATCTTAACTTGACCAGCAAGTATCCAGAAAAAATGACAATGAATAAACCCCCACTGTAGACTACATTTTCAGGTCTAAGAATCAACATGTAAGCGACACCTGAACCCCCAATCAAGAAACCAAGTGCAATCGAATATTGATTCAACTTCAAAAAGTGTGTTGTGAATGTTAGAAAAACCGTAAGCATCAGCACCGGGATAACGATACCGAATCGGATTAAAATCAACAAATAAAGCATATCCGGGAAATAAATGCGGTCGACGATACAAAATAAGGCATACAAAGAGATAAAAAACAAAAAAATGCTCCGGATGTAGGAGGGATTGGTTAATTGTTTTGAGTGGATGAATTGATTTTCGATTTCTGGAGTAAACATTTTCTTGATTTTCATCAGTCGTCTCTCTTGAACATTTTTTCTCATCAGTAACCCATCAAATCTGTCTTTGGGTCAATACTCTATAGATTTCATTATATACGTATTACTGCATTTATTTCACTATAGTTAAGATAATCTTAATACTTTTATTGGATTCAACGATGGTTTTTCAGGTTATACCTTGATGATTTTGATGAACTCCACTGATTTGCTTATTTTTCATCAGAATGGGAATATGAAAAAGCCCCAGGTCAAGAATGAACTGGGGCAAATGAATGATTCATATTCCACTTTATTTTGATTCTTTAGCAATCTGAATGACGCACAACTGATCATTGAGTTCTTTGAAATATAAATTTTTCTCAATTTCAAGTTGATGATATACCCATTCAATCAACGTTTTTTCAAAGACCACTTGGGCGAAAACTTCATGATAGACGGGGGCTTTGAGTTCATAAGATATCAACATCTTTTGTGTACGTTGAACTTCCTTCACTTTGGGCGTATCCTTTTGAACGAGCACATAATACATGTGATCTTTCTCAACAAAACTTAAGAAACCTTCTTGATCATGAAACTTGAATTTCATCACGTTTTTCATATTGACTCCTCCATGGATAAAACTGTATCTATGGTAACATACTCTATCCTATTTATCGACAATTAAGTTTATGTTTCATGTGGACCTTTATAATAGGAAATGACCGTTCCTGATTTACCTTCAATGGCCAAACCCGCTTGATCAAGTGAAGCAATCACAGATTGATTTTTTGTCTTTTTGGTAAAAGATAAACACGCTTCGATTTTGGGTTTCATCGATCCTTCTTTAAAGTGACTGTCTTTTAAATAATTCTCGAGTTCTTGGACAGTGACATGTTTCAATGTCACTTGGTTCTCTTGATTAAAGTTTAAGTAAACATAATCAACTGCGGTGAGTATGATGAGTGCATCGGCATCAATGATTTCTGCCATCTTGGCACTTGCAAAATCCTTATCAATCACAGCATCTACACCTAAAAGCTGATGGTCTTGTCTCACGACAGGAATACCCCCTCCACCTGAAGCAATCACAATATGGTGCTGATCGAGCAAGGCTAAAATACTTGCTTTCTCAATCACATCCAAAGGTTTAGGGGAAGGGACAACTCTTCGGTATCCTCTACCTGCATCTTCTTTCATGGTGTATCCATGATTTTTTTCGATTTCATGGGCTTGTTCTTTGGTGTAGAACTTTCCAATGGGTTTGGTTGGATTCAAGAATGCTTGATCTTCTTGATCAACCAAGACTTGAGTGACTACTGTAGTAATATTCCGGTGAATATGGTGTTTTGTAAATAGATTATGAAAAGCATTTTGAATGTGATATCCAATATACCCTTGACTCATTGCACCACATTCAGCAAATGGCATTTCAGGAGCGGTTGTTGATGTTGTAAAGGCTAGATTGATCATCCCCACTTGAGGTCCATTACCATGGACGATCAAGATATCGTGATCTTCTATGATTAATGGGTACAAGGCTTCAGCAACGTGATTTAACAATTGCTTTTGTTCACTCGGTGTATGACCTAAAGCATTACCACCTAAAGAAATCACATATCTAGCCACGGATATCACTCAAGGTAGCAAGCATTACTGCTTTAATGGTATGCATGCGATTCTCTGCTTCCTGGAAAACAACACTTTGCATCGATTCAATCACATCATCGGTAACTTCCAATTCTCCTTTGGAAACACTTGGATAGGATGAGCCAAACTCAGCTGCAATTTGTGCGCCAATTTCGGTATCGATACCATGAAAAGCCGGTAAGCAATGCATAAAGATTGCATTTGATTTTGCATGAGACATGATCTCTCGATTGACCTGATATGGGTGAAGTTCATGGATTCTGGATTGCCATACTTCTTTAGGCTCACCCATCGAAACCCATACATCTGTATAAATGACATCGGCATTCCTACTCCCTTTTTTCGGATCTTCTGTAAATGTGAGAGTTGCCCCAGTTTCTTTAGCGATTCCTTGACACTTTTTGATCAGTTCAGCATTGGGCCATAATGATTGAGGTGCACATGCAACAAAATGCATACCCATCTTGGCACATCCAATCATCAATGAGTTCCCCATGTTGTTTCTTGCATCACCATAATAGGTGAGTTGAATCCCTTTTAAGTGTCCGAAATGCTCTTCAATCGTCATTAAATCAGCAAGTATTTGTGTGGGATGAAATTGGTCAGTTAAGCCATTCCAAACCGGTACTCCCGCATACTCTGCAAGCATTTCAACATCTGCATGAAGGTATCCTCTAAACTGAATACCATCATACATTCTACCCAATACACGCGCTGTATCCTTAATGGATTCTTTCTTTCCCATTTGAGAACCTGAAGGGCCAATATAGGTAACCCCCATACCCAAATCCATTGCACCAACTTCAAAGGCACAACGGGTACGTGTGGAATCTTTTTGGAACAGCAAAACCACATTCAAGTCTCTAAGATGTTGATGCGAAATACCTTCTTTTTTCTCTTTCTTCAATTGACGAGATAAATGGATCAAGTACTGAATTTCTTCTGAAGAAAAATCTAATAATGTCAATAAGTGTCTACCTTTTAAGTTCATATCCATTCTCCGATGTTTGTTTTCTTGATTCAGTCGATTCGGTACAGAGGCATACTCATGCACCTTGGACCTCCACGGCCCCTCGATAATTCTGATGACTTCACTTCAAGGACTGTAATTCCAGCTTTTCGTAAAATATCATTCGTGACGTGATTACGGTCATAAACCACGACTTTTCCCGGTGCAATCGCAAGCGTGTTCGCACCATCATTCCATTGTTCTCGTACACTCGTAATGGCATCACTTCCACCGCATCGGATTAAAGTGATTGGTTTCTTGAGATGTTTCGATAGAATATTTTCCAGTTGATCGGTAACCTTCGTCACCAAGATTCCTTCATCACTTGGAGTCACTTCAAAGACCGATAATGTTTTTTCAATACCTGGGTGGATGGTAAACTTGTCGATATCAATTTGTGTGAATACGGTATCCAAATGCATATACGCTCTTGTTTTGGGTATGTTGAACGCAAGCACAATTTCAAATCCACTCTTTTGGCTGAATAACTCCTTAGCCAAAAGTTCAATAGCTCTTGGATCTGTTCTCTTGGATATCCCCACAGCAATGACTTGTTCTGATAGAACTAAAAGATCTCCACCTTCAATGTGATATCGATTGTTTCTTTGATAATATGTTGGATGTTGATTGTTAAATTGAGGATGATGATTCAGTATATACTCTGAAAACAAAGTTTCTCTTTGTCTAGCCGGCATCGACATGTGGCTGACTGCAACCCCATGTCCAACACAAGAGAAAGGATCTCTTTGAAAAAATAGATTAGGCATTGGATCCGTGTAAAATGGATATTCATCTTCTAACATATCCATGATCGATTTCTTTTTATTAAATACAAAGTCGTGAGTTCTAATCCCTTCAATCATTTTAAGAATCATATCTTTGATTTCAAGGGATTTCAAATAGCCAAAAATGGCAGACTTAATGGATGAAGATTTCACCTTGGATTCTTCAATGAATTGATTGATGAAATTATCGATGAGGGTGGGTTTAAGAATCAAAACCTCTTCAAGTAAATCGGTGAGATATAAAACCTCAACACCTTCATTTCTTAAAGTTTGGGCAAACATATCGTGTTCTTCTTGAGCAATTTTAAGAAACGGAATGTCTTCAAAGAGTAATTTCTCTAAAAGATCCGG
>JANJXB010000064.1 GCA_024709245.1 Acholeplasmataceae bacterium
TGATCGGATAAGTCTTTTCCTTCAATCCATTTAAATCCTAGGTAGTTATCCACTGTTGAAGTGTTATGAAGTTGACCTCCAATTTCACCGGATATGATACCCACTTTTAATCCTTTTCTTTTTGCATAGAGTCCCGCATTCATCCCTGCAGGTCCTGCACCAATCACCAGCAAATCCCAGAAACTACCTGTTTTAAATACGGAAGCCTCTGAAGTCTTTTCAATGCTAAAACTAAACATGATGTCCTCCTACTTGATGCCTTTGACGACAAGATTAATGGCATCTTCCAAAGAAGCCAGTTCAATGTCGTTCTTTTCTTGAATCGTTTGGATGAGATTGGATGTCGTGAGTAACCCAATGGCGGTATCAATACCGGATCTAATGGCTTTGAGCTGAGTTAATATATCCATACAGGAAGCATCCTGATCCATCATGGTCAGCACACCTTGCATTTGACCTTGTGTCCGCTTCAAACGATTTTTTAACGAGATGTCACATTTCAAATCGATCACTCCTTTGTTTCATTATTATGATACCCCAGGGGGTATATGATTAGCAACTGAAATGCTTTATAAGACATAAAAAAAAGTAGGTCAATGACCTACAAGAATTCTTTTAAATCGAAGTACTGAATGAGATACTGTGCTATGCCTTCTTCATCATGTGTGAATGTGGTCATATCTTTGCAGACAGGTTTCAGTTCGTCTACACAGTTTTTCATGGCTACGCCTAAAGCTGCATCACGAATCATTTCCACATCATTAATTCCATCACCAAAGGCAATCCATTTGGAATGATCAATCCCATAATGATCCAGTAAATATTTCAGTGCAGAAGATTTTGAGATGTGCTTTAAATAAACCTCATAGATGGCAGCAACTTCATCAGTACCCCAGAGTCTTTGAGAAAGTGTATGACCGAAGTTTTCACGAATATAACGTTCAAAAGGTTCTTGTTTGTCTTTATGGATTAAAAAGACGAGACCTGTAGGTTCAATATTAAAACTTGAAAGTTCACCATGAATGACATTGCCACTGTTGACGCCGCTGAAATAAGATTCGAGTTTGGGTTCATACTTGTATGCATATACAATCTCGTCAATACTGAAGAATGATGAAATGATGTAAGGTTTCACATAGTCAAAAAGCTTATGCATCATATCCATCGGGATATATGTTTTCTGTTTTGGAAACGAATAATCGGTTGGATGTTCAATCGAACCTCCGTTATCGGTCACAAGTGCTGTATCAAGACCAAGCTCCATATATTTTCCAATAGCACCTGAAAATGGACGTCCGGTTGCAATCACCAGCCGGTGTCCCATGTTTTTTAAAGTTTGAATCACTTTGATGGTCAAAGGTGTCAACTCACCTTGTTTATTCAATAATGATCCATCTAAATCTAAAGCAATGAAATACGGGTTCATAAATTCTATAATCCTTTCAAACAACGATCAAATCATCTTGTCACCCATTCATTATCTCACAATTCGTCTTGTTTTCAAGTGTTTCATCCCGTGTTTACATGGATTTGACCATGAGTACGTTTTCATATATTCCAAAAGACTTATGAATGCTTCGAGATTACCATATGGCTTGTGATATTCTATCACCGAACATCAAGAAGCATGATATAATATTCTATAAGGAGGAATTCAAAGATGCCTATTTTATTGACGCTTGGCCCCATCACTTTTGATTTATCAGCACTGATCAGTTTTTTGATTGGCGTCAGCTTTGGCTTTTTGGTTCTCTTGATGATTTATCTCTATGCAGTGATTAAAAGCATGAATAAAGGATTAAAACTGAGAGGCGCTGATGAAACAGACATTGATGAAGAGGAAATCAAATGGCTGATTCAAGATGCACAAAAGCAGTTTAAAGATAAGGAAACACGAAATTCAGTCGGTTATGGTGCATATCTTCTTCAAATCAATAAGGAATTATCGATTGATATCGCTAAAAAATTCTACCCCTATTCGAAGTATCCATTCTTAGAACTCACGATTGATGAAACCCTCATGCTCAATCATTACATCACCAATCGTCTTGAACAGGTGATGGGAGGTAAGATTTTAAGACTTTTCAGAGGAATGACCATTTCAAAAATAGTTGAAATGAATGACACGAAAACAAAAATCGAACAATCCGCAATCGTTAAAACAGCAAAGAAATATGGTAAAGTCACATCTGCAGCGATTGGATTACTCAATATCATGAATCCTGTATACTGGTTTCGAAGACTCACTCAGGAACAGGTGATGGGAATCATGCTTGTGAAAATTGGTTTGGCTTTGATTGCGATTACTGGTGAAGAGACGTATAAGATTTATAGCAAGAAAGTCTTTGATATCGATAAAACGATGGAAACCAATGTGGATCAAATCTATGAAGAAATTCAAAAAGACTTGATGAAGGAGGCGAAAGAACAATGAAAAAACAGAAGCAAGTTCAAGAAATGCCTGTCGGAAAAGAACCTTTCGTCATTTTTCAGTTTGTCAAACTTGAAGGAATCAGAGGAAAGCAAAAATATAAAACCTCAAGATTCGTTTCTCCTATTTTTGGAAGAAGTGTGAAGGATGTCGTCACAGTTCCTTTCACCATCAAAGACACTGGAGATACTACCAGACGCTTTGATGCATTTCGAACAAAACCCAAATTAACTGAATCTGAAGCCATTCGAAAACATGGCAATAAATATTATGAGTTTACCAACATTGTCTCAAATAAAACAAGAGAACAATATTTTGGTGAATCGGATTATGTGCCAACCAATGAGAAAGAAAAAGAAGATGTGCAAGTCAGAAAGGTCATTTCTCCGATTGGTTCAAGATACAAGGATGTCAGTAAAGGTCCGGATCCTGAACCGTTTAAAGCAAAACCAGAGCAAAGAAAAATTGCAGTGATTCCACCGGACATTGAAGAAAACAAAGTCGATAAAGAGCCTGCAGTGGATACCTACAAGAGAAAGACTAACCTTGACAATAAACCTGTCATCGCATCCGATTTTGGTTCTTCAAACAAAGGATCTCAAATTGAAACAGGATTCCAAGGCAGAACCATACTCACACCGAAAAGTGATCCCGTCTATCAATTTCCAAGCATTCGTCTTTTCTCAAAAAAAGATAGGGATTTAAACGAAAAGCCACAGTGGCTTTTGGATCAAATTGATGTCATCAACGCAACACTTTCCCAATTTGGTATTGAAGGTTCCGTTTCAGGATCTAAAAAAGGTCCTACCGTTACCCGTTATGAAATCGCACTTGAGCCTGGCGTGAATGTCAAGCGTATTTTGAATATTGAAGACAACTTAATGATGAATCTGGCTTCTCGTTCCATTCGTATCGAAGCACCGATTCCAGGTAAACCTTATGTCGGATTGGAAGTTCCAAACGTCAAACCAGAAATAGTCGCATTCGGTAATGTTGTCGATACCAAAGAATTCTTAGAGGATACCGATCATCCATTAAAGATTGCTTTAGGTGTTGATATTGATGGAGAAAACATCTATATCGATATTCAGGCAATGCCACATGGACTCATTGCAGGTGCAACCAATTCCGGTAAGAGTGTTTGTGTCAACACGGTACTGGTCAGTTTACTGCTAAAAAACTCTCCTAAAGATTTAAAACTCATTCTAATCGACCCGAAAATGGTTGAACTAACACCCTACAATAACTTACCACATCTTGTAACACCAGTCATCACTGATGTTAAAATGGCGGCTGCAGCTTTAGGATGGGCTGTCGCTGAAATGGAAAGACGTTATCAGACGTTTGCCAACAGTCGTTCAAGAGATATCAAATCGTACAATGATAATGTCAAACGAGGATTGGTCGATTCCAATAAAATGCCTTACATCGTGATTGTCATCGATGAACTTGCTGACTTAATGATGGTTGCTGCGCATGAAGTTGAAGATTCCATTCAACGACTCACCCAAAAAGCGAGAGCTGCAGGCATTCATTTACTGGTTGCTACTCAAAGACCGACAACCGATGTTGTCAAAGGAACGATCAAATCAAATATTCCTGCACGTATTGCTTTCAAAGTATCCTCTTTCGTGGATTCGACAACGATTTTAGACGGAGCAGGTGCTGAAACACTCTTGGGTAAAGGGGATATGTTACTCAAACGCAGTGACCGTGCGCATCGTCTTCAAGGTGCTTATATACCAGATGATGAAATTTATGCAGTCACTGATTTTATCCGCAAACAATATCAACCCGAATACATCTTTGAACATGAAGCATTGAAACAACAAGCTAGAAACAAGGAAATCATCAGCGATGATTTATTTGAAGATGTTGCTTATTTCGTCGTTCAAACAGGTAATGCATCCATCAATGGTATCCAAAAAGAGTTTGAAATTGGGTTCAACCGTGCACAAAAACTTGTTGAAATGTTAGAGCAATATGAAATTGTCGCTCCAGCACAAGGAACGAAGGCGAGAGATGTTTTAGTCTCCGTCAATGCACTGAAAAACATACTCGGACACGACTAGAATAGGAAGATTGAGATGACCCTGAAAAAAGCTTATCAGACACTCATTTTCAGCATCATTTTAATGGTTTTATCGGTGTTACTTTATGCACTTGATGTCACCAAACTGGATTTAACTTGGGGCATGACCGGATTTGCAATTGCAACCGTGTTGTCCCTTTTTTCAGTGATTCTCGCCATTCATACGGCTCGCCATGACAAGGAAGTTTCTCGACCCAACTTCTTATTCAAATACCGTTTTGAATTTTTAGATTGGCTCACATTTCTCAGTGTTTCTCTCATGGCGATTTTCATGTTTTTCATGTTTGTTGCACTACCTTCTGATGTCAAACACAGTTCGATGAATCCCACATTGAATTCCGGAGATCGCGTGGTGGTTTACCACTTCAATTATGTTCCTGAAAGAAATGATATTGTTGTGACTTATATGCTTGATTACATTGAAGATGAATATTATGTCAAACGTGTGTTTGGAATGCCAGGTGATCAGATTACGTTCGTATCCATTGATTCGATCCAACATTCGATTTGGATCAATGGTAAGAAAGCTGTTTCCACTTCAGGGACAACCTACTTGATTGATCTTGACGGAATCAATAAAATCTCAGAATCGATGGCTAACGGAAGACTCAAAGAGGACTATTATATCATTTTAGGGGATAACGCCAATGGATCGACTGATTCGAGATCCTTTGGTGCTGTTCATGAAAAAGACATCGTCGGGAAAGTTGTTTTCAGACTTTGGCCGCTTGGAGGTGTCTCATGAGTATGTCAACCAAACAAATTCAATGGTTTCCAGGACACATGTTCAAATCCTTAAGGGAAATCAGAGAAAAAGTCAAATTGATGGATATCATTTTGGTGTTACTCGATTCGAGACTCCCCGTATCCTCCATGAATCCTGAAATCATCAAGATTGTCGAAAAGAAACCCATCATTCTTTTATTCAATAAAATGGACTTATCCGATGAACGGATTTTAAATCAATACATCAAACAATATGAAGAACAAGGATACCATACATTAAAGATTGACGCTCAGTCTGGGAAGAACGTCAATAAGATAAACGCGCTCGCGCGCGAGGTTTTGAAAGAGAAGTTAGAACGTGAAAAACAAAAGGGTTTGAAAGAAAGACCACTTCGAACCATGATTCTAGGCATCCCCAATGTTGGCAAATCAACACTCATCAATACACTGTCGAAATCAGGAGCAACCAAAACGGGGAATACCCCGGGTGTCACCAAAGCTCAGCAATGGATTAAGATGGGAAATGACTTTGAACTCTTGGATACACCAGGTGTCTTGTGGCCAAAATTTGAAGATCAGAGGGTTGGATTTCATTTGGCAGTGACAGGTGCGATTAAAGACAAGATACTTCCTGAAACTGAAGTGGTATTTTATGCGCTTCAATTTTTAAAGGCGCACTATCCGAAACGATTATTGGACAAGTACGGTATTACGGAAACAGATGACTTGCAAATGATGTTAGACCGAATCGGAACAGAACGTGGTTGTCTCCTCAAAGGTGGCGGAATCGATTATGAACGCGTCTATACCATTGTACTGACAGACATCAGAAATAAACAACTTGGAGGACTCTCCTTTGACAGACCCGAAACTTTATCTTTATGAACAAGATTTGTATGACAAAGGTGTTAAACTGATTGCTGGTGTCGATGAAGCAGGTCGTGGACCTTTAGCGGGACCAGTGGTTGCTGCTGCAGTCATCTTGAAAAAGGATGCGAAATTCACCTATGTCGATGATTCCAAGAAATTAACAGAAAAACAACGAAATCTTGCACTCATTGAAATCAAAGAAAATGCTATTGCCATTGGAATCGGAATTTCATCAGTGGAAGAAATCGATTTAATCAACATCTATCGAGCCGCGAGAGAAGCCATGCTTTCTGCCATTCAACAATTATCTGTGAAACCTGAATTTCTATTGATTGACGCAATGCCAATGGAAATCGATATTCCTTATCTTTCACTGATCAAAGGAGATGCTTTATCCGTATCGATTGCAGCTGCCTCCATTGTCGCAAAAACAACCAGAGATGCCTATATGATGGAAATGGATAAACTCTTTCCACACTATGGGTTTAAGAATCATAAAGGTTATGGGACAAAAGAGCATTTAGAAGCACTTGAAATGTATGGTATTACCCCAATACATAGAAAGACTTATGAACCCATTAAGAGTATGCTCAAGAAGAAGTGATGAACTTCTTTTTCTTTTTTCTAGCAATCATGCATCTAAAATCATAGGATAAAGTAGAGAAAAAATCATATATATTCTTTAAATATATATAAAAAATCACACAATTTTTGTCCTTGACTTTGTGCATCTTGTCACTATAATGGAAATGGTAAAGAGGTGTTGTCGTTGAGTAAAAAACTGATTATTGTCGAATCCCCATCCAAATCGAAGACCATTGCCAGCTATGTCGGTAACGATGTGCTTGTTTTGTCATCGAAAGGACATGTGCGAGATTTATCCACATCGGGTTCTGAAGGACTTGGGCTAGACATCCAAAATGAATTTACACCTCGTTATGTCATCATTGATGGTAAACAGGCTCTTGTGAAAGAATTACAGACAAAAGCAAAAGGTAGAGAAGTACTGATTGCAACCGACCCTGACCGTGAAGGAGAAGCAATCGGTTGGCATTTGGCAGAACTATTAGGTCTTGATCCAAAAGCAAACAATCGAATTGTATTTCGAGAAATCACAAAACCTGCCATCTTAGAAGCACTGAGTCATCCAAGACCCATTGATCAACATTTGGTGTTTTCACAAGAAGCCAGACGTATTTTAGACCGGATTATCGGTTTTAAATTATCAAAACTGCTCCAAACAAAGATTAAGAGCAAATCAGCAGGACGCGTTCAAAGTGTAGCATTGAAACTCATTGTTGACCTCGAAAAAGAGATTGAAGCGTTCATTCCTGAAACATATTACGAAATTGAAGCACATTTCCATCACTTAAAAGCGGATTACATCATTCCTGAAAAGAAACGTCTAACCAAGGAAGAAGCAGACTTGATTGTCAGTGAATCCGTGAATCCTTTTAAGGTCACCGATATCCAAACCAAAGAATCTAAACGACAACCCAAACCACCTTTCATCACATCAACCCTCCAACAGGATGCCATCAATAACCTTTCGATGTCTGCAGCGCGTGCGATGTCAGTGGCACAAGCCCTCTATGAAGGTAAAGAGATTCATGGTGAATTGATTGGTCTCATTACCTATATGAGAACAGACTCTAACCGTTTGGCTGAGCCTTTTGTCCATGAAGCACAAAACTATATCACCACTCATTTTGGTAAACCCTATTTAGGAAAATACAGTGTGACTACAAAAGATAACGCACAAGATGCACATGAAGCGATTCGTCCGACATCACTCAGCCGCACACCTGAAGACCTTGAACCCTATCTTTCCAAAGATGAGTTTAGATTATACAAGCGAATTTACACCCGAACACTGGCAAGTTTAATGTCCAGTGCAATCTTTGACATCACCAAAGTAACTTTGGAATCCTCAGGTCATCCTTATCTTGCTGAAGGTTCAGTTGAGAAGTTTGATGGTTACTTGAAAGTATATAATGATTTAAAAACAAAAGACAAACATCTTCCCCATCTTTCCTTAGGACAAGAAATGAATGCAAAAGAAGTGCTCTCAATTGAAAAAGTGACCACACCGAAAACGAGATACTCCGAAGCAACCTTGATCAAAGAACTCGAATCTCTCGGCATTGGAAGACCTTCAACGTATGCTCAGATCATTCAGACACTTAAAGCAAGAGATTATGTTGAACTTGATGAAAAGAGATTCAAACCCACCAAACAAGGAAGACTCACATCAGAACAGCTTGATTTATTCTTCTCAAAAATCATCAACGTTGAATATACATCCAAAATGGAGACGGTCTTAGATGAGATTGCGGAAGGCAAAAGCAGTGGTCTTCACTTAGTTGAACGTTTCTATCATAGTTTTGTCCCAATGGTTGAACGTGCCAACAAGGAAATGAAAAAGATTGGACCTAAAATGACCGATGAATTATGTCCTGTATGCGGAAAACCACTCGTCATTCGAGTGAGCAAGTATGGTGAATTTACAGCATGTAGCGGATTCCCATCGTGTAAATATGTGAAAAAGGACCATAATTCTCAAGCATGATCGTCTGAAAATGGAAAAATCTTTACAATGATTTTAGATTATGATAATATGATTGTGCATCCTACGGAAAGGATGCTGCTTATCCCCTAGTAACGTGTACATTGTACACAAAACCCCTAAAATGACCCCCTGATCGCTTTCGATTGGGGGTTCATTTTTTGAAGACATTCATGAGTTTATGATATAATGAAATTGTAAGATTACATAAGGAAGCGTGGACATGAAAACATTTAAAGGAAAACCGATTACTTTGCTCGGTGAAACAAAAAAAGTAGGCGACCAAGCCCCGGATTTCAAAGCTCTCAGCATCAAGAATGAAGTGAAACATCTTTCCGATTTTAAAACGAAGTATGTCCTTTTAAACGTTGTTCCCTCACTGGACACAACCGTATGTGATGTTCAGGCTCGAACCGTCAATTTAGAGTTATCTGAACGTTCAGATCTCTCCGTCATTACGATTTCTAATGACCTTCCATTTGCTCAAAGTCGTTGGTGTGGTAATGCAGGCTTACCCAATGTCATCACCTTATCAGACCACCTCGATTTGGATTTTGCGAATAAATATGGAACAAACATCAAAGAACTTAGACTTCAGGCAAGAAGTGTATTCGTGCTTGATGAACAAAGAAAAGTCATTTATGTTGAATATGTTGATGAAATGAGTCAGCATTTAAATTTCGATAATCTCCTCACATTTGTCAAACAATTGCCGAAAGAATAATCTTTCGGTTTTCTTTTTCCTATGGTATAATAAGCAAGAATTGGATGTGATTTCATGGGTCTGTTTCAAAAGCTTTTTGGTAAGAAACCCAAGAACGACCGATATCAACTCGGTCTACATAAAACCAAAGAAAATTTAGGCAATTTAAAAGCAGTGCTCGCTCGGTCAACCACCATCGATGACGAGCTTTTTGATGCATTAGAAGACTTATTCATTCAAGCGGATATCGGTATTGATACCGTGATTTATTTCATCAGTGAACTCAAAAAAGACGTCATGAACAAGCATGTCACAGATCCTAGAGATCTGGCTGAGATGATTGTTGATAAGATGTTTGAAATCTATCTCAAAGGTGAACTCGTTCAAACAGATCTTCGTTATGATGAAGGTGAAACGAATGTCTATCTTTTTGTCGGTGTCAATGGTGTCGGTAAAACAACAACCATTGGAAAACTAGCAAAGCAACTCAAAGATGAGGGTAAGAAAGTCATGATGGTTGCTGGTGATACCTTCAGAGCAGGGGCAATCGATCAACTGAAAGAATGGGGTAGACGTTCAAATACGTACGTGTTTGCCAAAGATGCAGGTACAGATCCTTCCTCCGTGATTTATGATGCGATGGAAATCGCTAAGAAAGAAAAATATGATGTTGTTCTTTGTGATACAGCAGGCAGACTTCAAACCAAAATCAATTTAATGTCGGAACTCTCCAAAATGAAGCGAGTCATCGGCAAAACATTACCGAATGCACCCCAAGAGACACTCCTCGTGATTGATGCAACAACAGGTCAAAATGGCATGCGTCAGGCAGAAGTATTCAAAGAGTCTACTGATGTCACAGGGATTGTACTCACCAAACTCGATGGTACAGCCAAAGGCGGTATCGTCCTTGCCATCAGACATCTTTACCACCTACCGATTAAGTATGTCGGATTAGGAGAAAAGATTGATGATTTGGTGATGTTTGACATCGAACAGTATATTTATGGCCTTTTCAAAGACTTTTTCTAGGAGTTCATATGGAAGCACTCGATAAAAAAGAACTGATGAACCGATTGTTTGACATGTATCATGCACTCCTTACTGAAAAACAGGTGCTTTATTTTGAACTATATTATAAGGAAGATTACAGTCTTCAAGAAATTGCAGAATTGTATCAACTCACCCGAAATGCTGTCTTTGATCATTTAAAAAAAGTTGAAGAGCATTTAATGGATTATGAAGCAAAATTAGGATTATGGAAACATAGAGAAAAGCGTCTACAACTCATTGATGAAATCATCAAAACGAACCACTTGGAACTGTTGGAAACGCTCAG
Organism: Acholeplasmataceae bacterium; assembly: GCA_024709245.1. Classification (GTDB taxonomy): domain Bacteria; phylum Bacillota_I; class Bacilli_A; order Acholeplasmatales; family Acholeplasmataceae; genus Peloplasma. The sequence continues at coordinate 10,728 of JANJXB010000064.1, forward strand.
AAAGTTGGATGAATAATGGCTGAAAACTCACTATCGTCACGCTTGCAAATGGCCATGCGCCGTTTGTCAGGACGTGGCTTTCTAACTGAAGCAGATATCGATGAAATGATGCGTGAAGTGCGTCTTTCTTTGCTTGAAGCTGACGTCAATTTTAAAGTCGTCAAGACATTTATTCAAAATATTAAAGAGAAAGCTGTCGGTGAAAAGATCCTTAAGGGACTCAATCCCGGACAACAAGTGGTTAAGATTGTCCATGATGAACTCAAGCGAGTCATGGGTGAACAAGCTGAAGGACTGAGATTCAAGATCAATGGCATCACCACCATCATGACCATCGGTTTACAAGGATCTGGTAAAACCACAGCGATTGGTAAACTCTCCGTTTTCATCAGAAAAACAGAAAACAAAAAAGTCTTATTGATTGCTGCTGACGTTTATCGTCCAGCAGCCATTGAGCAACTGGTTACGATTGGTAAACAAATCGGAGTTGAAGTTTTTGAACGGGGTCTGATTGATGCACGGACGATTGTCAAAGAAGGGCTCCGTTATGCGAAAGAAAACCAATTTGACGTTGTGATTGTCGATACAGCAGGACGTCTTCACATCGATGAAAAGATGATGCAGGAACTCGTTGATGTCAAAGCATTATTACAACCTGATGAAATCCTCTTAACTGTTGATGCAATGACAGGTCAGGATGCTGCAAACATCTGTAAATCATTCCATGATCAACTCAATGCAACCGGTGCAATCCTCACGAAACTGGATGGTGATACCCGTGGTGGTGCCGCATTATCCATTCGTGAAGTTTCTGGAATTCCAATCAAATTCGCATCCTCAGGTGAAAAGATGGATGCATTCGAAGTGTTCCATCCCGAACGTATGGCTTCCCGTATTTTGGGTATGGGTGATGTACTCACTTTAATCGAAAAAGCGACCGATGCCATCGATGAAGACGAAGCTCAAGGCATGATGGAAAAATTGATGAGCGATACCTTCAACTACAACGATTTGATGAAGCAATTCAAGATGATCAGAAAGATGGGATCTGTCTCTAAAATACTCGGATTTTTACCTGGAATGTCCCAGATGAAAAATGCGACTCAAAACATCGATGATAAGCAGTTTGATAAGATGAGTGTTCTCATTCAATCGATGACTGAAGCTGAACGGAAAGATCCAAAATTGATTGATACATCTTCAAGAAGAAGAGAACGTATCGCAAGAGGTTCAGGCTTAAGTGTGGCTGATTTGAATAAACTCAGAACTGCTCTTGAAACTCAAAAGAAAATGATGAAAAAAATGATGAGCATGGATGAAAAAGAACTCGAGGGCTTATCCAAAAATCCCTCAAAATTGATGCAAAATCAACCGGTTAAAAAAGGAAAAGGCAAAGGAAAGGGTCAATTCAGAATACGCTGACCCTTTTTTTCTTGATTTCCTACCCACAAAAGATGTGGAAAAGTATCTGAAATAACCGTGATAAAATAAAAACACAAGAGGAGACATCTATGAAGAAACTCATTTTGATCGATGGAAATTCCATCATGTTTAGAGCCTATTACGCGACTGCATACCCAGGCGCGAAACTGATGCAAACCGGGTCAGGCATTTATACGAATGCTGTTTTTGCATTTGTCGGTATGTTCGAAAAAATCATCACCGATGATACCACCTATGCACTGGTTGCATTCGACACAAAAGAACCCACCAAAAGACATCTTGCCTACGAAGGCTATAAAGCAGGTCGAGTCAAGATGCCAGAAGAACTGATTCAGCAAATTCCATTCATTTACGATTATATCGACTTAAATGGTGTCAAACTCTATTCTAAAGCGGGATATGAAGCCGATGACATCATTGGAACACTCGCTAAGCGTGGATCAAAAGATGGCTACGAAGTCCAAGTCTTTTCATCGGATAAAGACTTATTGCAACTCGTGGATGATCATATCACGGTGAATTTACTCAAAAAAGGCATGAAAGAAGTCGCTTCATTCAATCCAAAATCCTTATTTGATGAATATCAATTGACACATGAACAAATGATTGACCTCAAAGCATTGATGGGTGATCCTTCAGATAATATTCCAGGAATTCCAGGTGTTGGCGAAAAAACAGCCATCAAATTGCTTCAAGAATATGGAAATCTTGAAAATATTCTCAATGCGAAAGACCAAATCAAGGGTAAACTCGGAGAAAACATCAAGGAATTCGAGCATTTGGCCAAAATGAGTAAAGAACTGGTCACGATTGATATCCATGCAGATATCGATTATCAAGTCAGTGATCTCATGAGAAAACCTGTAAAACAACAAGAACTCATGAACTTTTTTCAATCGTTAGATCTTCATGTCTTTGTCAAAAAAATGGAACTTCCGACTGAAAAGAAACAAGACTGGAACTATAAAACCATTGACGATGATTATGAACTGGGAAAACTTTTAAAACCAAAACTAGCATTACACTTTGAACTCTCCGATTACAACTATCACAAAGCTGATCTTTGGGGTGTCGGACTTTCCGATGGAAAAAATCATTATTATCTCTCACCTGAATTTGCTTTATCCTCAATCAATTTTCAGATGTATCTCGGTGATCCATCGATAGAGAAGTATACCTATGACTATAAATCTGTCAAAGTCTTTCTCCTTTGGCATGGGCTTGATCTTCAAGGTGTCTCCTTTGATTTACTTCTCTCCGCATATTTGATCAATTCACATCTTGGAAAAGAGGAATTCAAGCGCATTGTTTCTGCATTCGATTATGAAGATATTTTATATGATGATGTCATCTATGGCAAAGGTGCTAAAAAAGCATTACCTGACAAAGAAATCTATGAGCGTCACATTGCATCCAAAGCAAAAGCCATCATTGAACTGAAACCCAGTCAACTGAAAACACTCAAAGACCAAGAACAACTTCATCTACTTCAAGATTTGGAAATTCCACTTTCTGAAGTGCTTGCGGAAATGGAATTTCATGGTCTCAAAGTTGATTTAAAGGAACTTGATGTCCAAGCGAAAGATTTATCCTCTCGAATTCAAGCCATTGAAGAATCAATCTATGAACTGGCTGGAGAAAACTTTAACATCGGTAGTCCAAAACAACTCGGTGAGATTCTCTTTGAAAAACTCAATCTGCCGTATGGAAAGAAAACCAAGACAGGTTATTCCACCAATGCTGAAGTCCTGAATGAACTCACCAAACATCATCCCATCATCGAAAAGATTATGGAATATCGTCAGTTAACGAAACTCTATTCAACTTACATCGAAGGTGTCAGACAAAACCTATTTGAAGATTCGAAAGTGCATACCATCTACATGCAAGCACTCACGACAACAGGTCGTCTTTCATCCCTTGACCCGAACTTACAAAACATCCCGATTCGAACAGAAGAAGGCAGACAGATTAGAAAACTTTTCATCCCAAGCGAAGGCCATGTTTTCCTTGGCTCTGACTATTCCCAAATTGAACTTAGAGTTTTAGCAGATATGGCCGATGTCAAGGCTTTGATTGAAGCATTCAACCAGAATCAAGACATTCATACCAAAACCGCTCAGGACGTCTTCCATGTGGATCAAGTGTCATCAGAACAGCGCCGCGCAGCCAAAGCTGTAAACTTTGGAATCATTTACGGTATTGGAGCATGGAGTTTATCAGAAGACATCAAAGTCACACCGAAAGAAGCTCAAGCATTCATCGATCGTTATTTGGCGATTTATCCAGAGATCAAAGCGTACATGGAAAACATTGTCAACTTTGCAAAAGAACATGATTATGTCGAAACCATGATGAAAAGAAGACGCTATATCCCTGAATTAAAGAGTCCTGTGTTCATGCAGCGTGCCTTCGGTGAGCGCACAGCATTGAACGCTCCCATTCAGGGCAGTGCTGCAGACATCTTGAAAAAAGCGATGGTTGATCTTTACCGATATTTGAAGAAGAATAAAAAGAAATCCAAGATATTACTTCAGGTACACGATGAACTGATTCTTGAAGTACCCATGAATGAAGTTGAAGAAATGAAAGTCATTGTTCCTGAAATGATGGCGAAAGCTGTTTCCATGAAAGTTGAACTCAAAACATCATGTGATGTTGGAAAAAACTGGTACGAACTGAAATAGAGGTGCACCATGCCTGAACTCCCAGAAGTAGAAACAGTCAGACGAACACTTGAATATGCGCTTTCAGGAGAAAAGATTAAGGATGTTGTTCTACACTATCCAAAGATTGTCAGAGAAGATCATGAAGGATTCATTCATACCTTAATCGGACAAACCATCAGAAGGATCGAACGTAAGGGCAAATATTTAATGTTCATCTTAGATACGCATGTCCTGATTGTCCATCTTCGGATGGAAGGAAAGTTCTTCATTAAAACAAATGAACCCCTGGATAAGCATGAGCATGTTTCCATCATCTTTGAATCTGGTAGAGCACTGAGATATCATGATGTCAGAAAGTTTGGCACCATGGATTTAAGAACGATTGACAATTATTTAATCACAGAACCCATCACTTTATTGGGTAGAGAGCCAGAACATGTGGATGTCCTTGAATTTCACCAGAAACTCAAGAGTAAGTCGATTGAAATTAAAGCATCTCTACTTGATCAAACAATCATCAGTGGACTGGGTAACATTTATGTCGATGAAACACTCTTTCGAAGTGGTATTCATCCAAGAAGACCCTCAAATTCGATCACTTTTGATGAATCGGTTTCCCTGATTGAATCAGCAACGCTCGTTTTAAAAAAGGCGACTGACCTTGGTGGAACGACCATCAGAAGTTATACATCATCACTCGGTGTCACTGGTAGATTTCAAAATGAACTCATGGTTCACATGAAAAAAGGAGAGCCTTGTCCAATCTGTGGAACTCCAATCATGAAGATGAAAGTCAAAGGACGTGGAACGTATGTCTGCGAAAACTGTCAACACTAAAACCCAATCGATCGGCTTAACTGGAGGGATTGCTTCAGGCAAATCTTCAGCGAGCGCCTATTTCAGACAAAAGGATATACCCGTCATTGATTGTGACCAAATCGTGAGAAATTTATGGCAAGAAAATGATTCGATGAATCAGGAGGTTTATGATACCTT
>JANJXB010000109.1 GCA_024709245.1 Acholeplasmataceae bacterium
CAGTGTTTCAATATTTTCTAGCATCGAACTTGGAATCAAAGAAAGAGTCTCAGCATCGAAATCAAAGAGAACATGGTGTATCAACACATTGGATAGGTTGTATATCATGACTGCATCAATGTCAATACTTTCGAAAGCTTCAAGATAGAGATTTTCTTCAATGTAAGTTGGATTGGTTCCTTCAACATATTCAAATGTCTCATCCCATTGACTCCAATCGGATGCGGTGAGTTTCATGTGCTCAGTTGTGAAAATGATACCATCGATGATTCTTTGAACTTGTAAGATCGCTTGGTCTTTGTCTAGTTTCTCTGCACCTCTAAAAGCAAAAATACGCATCGCAAAGAAAACGATGATGATGATTGCCAAAAACATCGTTGCAAGATGCAAGATTGCATTGTATCGAATGCTTAGAAAACGTCTTTTCAACTTTTTGCCCTCAATGTCGAAAATGTCATGATGCTCATGATTAAAGTCATTATAGCAAAGTTATGGTGTTGATGTACATTTGTCATCATCATTTAATAAAAATGTAAGAAAAAACACCCCAAAGATGAGGTGTATCATTTCATGCCTTGATGCTGCATTTTTTCAACATATCGATTCCGAGGATGATGCATGCATTCATCTGAACAGGCGCCTAGATGTTCTCTTTCGGATGCTTCACTACAAATGATTTGCTTATTGCAGAAGGGATTTGAACAATTGATGTAACGTTCACAGGGTTCACCTGTAAAATGATCTCTACCGACGATGACATGCTCAACTCGGTTGATCGGGACGGTTAATCTGGAATCAAACACGTAACACTGACCCTCCCATAACTGTCCTTGGGTAACTTGATCTTTACCGTAGGTAACGATACCACCATGAAGCTGACCTACATCCTCAAATCCTTCTCTTTTTAGCCAACCAGAGAATTTCTCACATCGTACTCCCCCTGTACAGTAAGTCAGGATTTTCTTACCTTGAAGTAAGTTTTTATGAGCACGAATCCAGTTGGGGAGTTCGCGGAATGTTGATATTTCTGGTTTGATGGCTCCTCTAAAATGACCCACATCGTATTCATAATCGTTTCGTGCGTCGATTACAACCGTATCAGGATCCAAAAGACCTTCATAGAATTCTTGAGGTTCAACATATTTTCCGGTGATTTCTTTGGGATTGATGTCATCTTCCAATGAAAAATTGACGAGTTCATCTTTGACTCGGACGTGCATCTTTTTAAAGACATGACCATCATGCAAATCGATCTTAAAATCGATACCTTGAAAGAGTGGATCATTTTGCAATGTAGTCATGTATGCGTTGGTTTCAGCAATCGTACCAGAAACCGTGCCATTGATACCTTCTGCACTGATAAAGACTCTGCCCCGTAAATCAAGTGATTTGCAGAAAGCAAGATGGTTTTCACGCATGATTTCTGGATCAGGAATGGTGACGTAGTGATAATACAATAAAACTTGATGTGTTGACATGATGATGCTCTCCTTTGACTCTTCATGTACACTATACATGAGTTTTGTACAAGAATCAAAAATGATGCTTGATTCGTAACATCAGATAACGACTAAGATTTGTGTTAAAATCATGATAAAGGAGATGTGTAAAATGGAGACTTACATCTATACATTGAAATTGATCCCACGTTTGTATGAAGATGATGCATGGACATCTGAAGAGGAGGCATGCGTCAACAAACATTTTTTAAGATTGAAAAACGATTTTAATCAGGGCATTGTATTGCATGCCGGAAGAACTCAAGAAACAAAAGAAAACGGATTTGGCATTGTCATCTTCAAATCTGTGGATTTAGCCCATGCCATCGAGTACATGAAAGAAGATCCTGCAGTTCAAAAAGGATTGATGGTTGCAGAATGCCAACCTTATCGCGTTGCAATTCATTAAAAAACAACCCTTGGTGGGTTGTTTGATTTCATAGAGTCTCATTCGGGAATGTTAAACCCCAGGATTGACGCAGTTGGTCCATGATTTTCAAGACATCTAATGTGGATTGATGGGTGATGACTGGACTTTCGAATCGGTGATCTTCAATGGAAGAAATGACACCTTGAATTTGATATTCAAAACCATTGATGGTGTGTGGAATCTTAATTTCATGGATGATTTCATGTTTTAAATTGTAGAAGATGGCATGTTCCGCTTTCCAGAAGTCGATGATTTCAACCGATCCCTTGGATCCTTGGATACGCGCCACATTTTCGAGTTTTTCGAGTAGGCTGCACTTCAGGTGAGCTGATGTTTGTTCATAGGTGAAATGGATGTCTTCTTTCAAGTCAAAACCATGAGAAGGATCCAGTTCAACGGTGGATTTCACCTCTTTTGGAATGCCTAAGAAGTCAATAGCACAAGTAATCACATAAACACCGATATCGAGCAACGCTCCTCCACCCATGGCTGGATCAAATAATCTTGATCCTCTTCGATGCTCTGCATCAAATCCAAAACTCACCTCCATGGATTGGAGATCACCGATGATTTTTTGATCAATCCATTTTTTGGTTTCCATGATAACAGGTAAATATTTCGTCCACATCGCTTCCATAACAAAAAGGTTGTTCAATTTAGCTTTTTTAAAAACCGCTTGTGCCTGTTGAGCATTCAACGTGAATGATTTTTCACAAAGGATATGCTTCCCATAATCCAGTGCCAACATCATGTGGGTATAATGCAGTCCATGGGGTGTAGCAATATAGACGCAATCCACAAGTGGATCTTCAAGCATCATTTCATATGAACCGTAGGCTTTCGTGTATCCATATTGCTTTTGGTACGATTGAGCCTTTTCGAAATCTCTTGATGCAATCGCATAGAGGTTTCCACCCATCTTTTGAAGTGCTGTCGAGAATGTTTGTGCGATTCTTCCAGCACCAATGACACCGAATCTGATCATGATTCTACCTCCGTTTTAGCCATTATGATGCATCAACTGCTTGATGATCTCATTTTTTTGTTTGATGATATCAAAAATTTCCACATAGGTCTGTCCGTAGGTCTGACATTCATGGTAAATGCGTTTACTTTCATCAATCATGTAAGCAGAAAGATTTAAGAGTTCACGAGGATTCATGTGACCATACCAGCAGTTATCAGTCAGATGTCGATGTTGGTCCAGTTCACGAGCTTTAGTTTCTGGGAGTTGTTCCTGATAGCCTAAGAAAACAGCCCGAATTTGATCTGGAAATTTCTGATTCAATTCATGGACAAATTCAGCTCTAAAGTGAACACCTTCAATGAGTGTATCTTTTTTTGATGACGTTAGTGATTTGATCAATCCATACAAATAAGGTTCAAGTTTCCTTGATACCGTATCATCTGATGCATTGATATCGAGTTTTAATTGAGGATTGCCATAGTAAATCATCATCATGATCTGATCGGTTGAAATGACCGGAATCTGATAATCTTTCAAGATGGATTTGCTGACGATGGATTTTCCGGATTTCGCGATACCTGCTAATATGTAAATCATGAAACCACGACCTTTCACTATCATGATATCATTGTTTACAGGATGAAGTGTCAAAAAAGAAATATGCTATAATGGTCTCAAATGATAGATTAGAGGAATTGTTATGAAAACCATCGGTTTGCTTGGCGGTATGAGTTATGAGTCAACACTTGAATATTATCGAATCATCAATCTTGAAATCAAACAAAGATTGGGTGGATCCCATTCTGCAAAGATACTCATGTATTCGTTTGATTATCAAGAATTAGAAGTGCTATTGGAACAAAACGATTGGGATCAAATTGCTGAAAAACTCATCTATCATGCGAAACAATTGAAAAATGCAGGTGCAGAGTTGCTGGTCATTTGTGCAAACACGATGCACATCGTGGCTGATCGTGTTGAACAAGAAAGTGGCCTCAAAGTCATTCACATCGCAAAGTCAACTCTAGAAGAAACCCAACGACTCAATTTATCAAGTGTTGCTTTATTGGGAACCCTGTATACCATGGAAAGTCCGATGTATCCTCAGATCTTTCAAGAAGCGAACATTGACATTGTTTTACCTGAAAAACGAGAT
>JANJXB010000021.1 GCA_024709245.1 Acholeplasmataceae bacterium
ATACCTGAATACACACCGCCTTCAACGACGTCATCAAACCTAATGAACCACTCTTCTTCATGATGTTCGTTAAAATGAATCATGACTGTTCCGTGGAAGAGATCTGTAAGTCTCAGTGTAAATCCACCATCACTTGTAGATTCGATATCATAGAAAACATGTCCGCTGTACTGTGAATATCCATAAGACATGATATTGATGACTCTAAGTTCAGTCATCGCACCTGAATCATCAATCATGAGCAGCACATCATAAAGCACTTCAGTTGAAAGATCAACAGCACTGCCAAATGCTACAAATGATTGATCACCTAATTGATTGACTGCTTTGATGGTGATATGATGGTTTTCAAATAAAATAGCCGACTGAATCATGAGATTGCCACCAATGGACCAGATGATTTCATCGTTTTCATCATAGAGTGTAATTTGTGAACGAGCATTCTGATAAGGTCTATCACAGACATGATGGACATAAAAACAATTTAAGTTCCCATTATCGTAGGAAATCAATGTGTTTCCATCATCTAGTCTTTTTAGGTCGTGTAGTTCAAATGCACTTTCATTAAGATTCGATTCTTCTTGATTCAAAGTTATGATTGCGGGACTGTCATCCATTTTCTGGATTTCAAAGCGTGGAAAAACATTGACAAGAATAATACTCAATCCTGTCAGGACATAAATTAAAACCCATTTCTTCATGATACCCCTCCACTTCAAAAACAACTTTCGTCATTTTTTCACATATCATATAAGCGCTGATTGATTATCATTATACATCCACATATGCTAAAATCATCAAAAAACATTAAAAAAGACTTGTCATCTCTGACAAATCTCTCATCTGGTGTATCATTTCAAGATTCTTAGGTTATGGATCAAATCTAGTTTTAAGTTGGGGTGACTTGCGATGTATGAACTGATTAAATCAACATATGAGACAGGATATTGTTTGATGATTCTCGCTTCCTTAAACATATCAAATCCACCTGAACCTGTTGAACGGTATGAATTTAAGACAAGTGTATACTTTTGATTCAAATCAATTGCTTGATCTTTCAACATGATGTTATCTACTCGATGTCCAATCGGTCTTCCAACATGAATCACGTAGCTGATACCATCATAGACATCATAATTATAATGTTCGACTTTAGGATGCAAAAAGGTTCGACTTACGACAATTTCATCATCTTTGATATCGAAATATTTTGCGTTTTGTTCTAATGCTTCTTGAATCTGTTTTCCAGTGACCTCTAAGACAACAAGATCATTTTCAAATGGAAAACTGACAAAAATGTCATTCAGTGTCACTATTTTGGGTAAACCATGGGTATCATTGGGCAGTGATGCACATGATATATGGGCACCGGTATAATCCATTTGAATGTGATTGATCAGTTGAAAGAGTGGATGTTTTGCTTGTCTTGCAGAAAGCGGTGAATGGATGGACATATCTGTCTCAATGGTTCCAACCACTTGGCTTAAATAGTGCTCTGTTTGTTTGATTTCACTTTGAACCACGGATTCTATCGAAGGATCTACGGAATAGTTCCCAAGTTTAATCAATTCAGCTTTAACCTCTTTCAATCGATATCCCTGATCACTTTTTCCCATTTCAAGATCAAAAACACCAGCATCTGCAGCATTATGACTTGTTTGCATGGTGATACGATGACCTCTTTGATGGATTTGAGGAATGTGCTGATGCCCTGTTAAAAGTAAATCGACTTCTTCAATATCAAAAAGTTGATACCCTTTATTTTCAACGGTCTTTTGTCCGTATATTTCATGTGTTGATGGATTCTGTTCATATCCACCGTGATACAGCACAACAATCAAGTCCGCTTTAGTTCTCAATGCTTCGGATCGGATTAAATCTCTTGTTGTTTGAACTGCATCTTTAAACACCAATCCAGGAATATTTTCTTTTCTCTCCCACACTGGAATGTATTCCGTCACAAGTCCAATCAATGCAACTCTAATGTCTCCAATTTCATGAATCACATGTGTCTTAAAATAAGGTTTCCCATCTTGAAAGAGATTCGCACATAAGATCTCACCTGAAAAAGAGGTTTGAAACTGTTTTAAGAAATCAAGTCCAAAATTAAAATCATGATTTCCAACCGTCACATAACGATAACCCATCCGATTAAAAACATTTGCGACCGGTTGACTGATTCTCTCTTTTCTTGTGAAATCAAGAAGGGGGGAACCTTGTAAGAAGTCACCATTATCAATCAGTAAATAGGGATCATCTATTCCTTTTAAATAACTGGATAGTCTAGAAAGTCCAAAACGGCCATACGATTTCGACATGAAATCATAAGCCGTGATTCGACCATGGGTATCAGATGTATATACAATCTTAAAATGAGTATTCATTAACATTTCTCCATATCACATTCATTATACATGTTTTTTTACGTACTTTGAAAACGTATACAAAGCAATTCTTACAAAATAATCACAACGTTGTAAGTTTTTTGAGTTTACAAGCATAAAAAATGAGTTATAATAAAAACATGGTGTGCACCTAACTATTTATAGTTACGGATGCATATTAAAAAACTAAAGGGAGATAAGTGGATTTATGAAGAAGTTATTTCTAGCATTCTTGTTCGTTTTATCCGTATTCGGCCTTGCCGCATGTTCTAACGCCAAGGACATCACAGCTTTGAAGATCACTTTCGTGCCTTCAAGAGACCCAGCAGCAATTCTCGAATTTGTTGAACCACTTGAAGAAATGTTACTTGAAGCTTTGATTGAAAAAGGTTATTCCAAACTTGAATCCGTCACAGTTGAAGTTTCTGCAACTTACGAAGCAGCTGGCGAAGCACTCGATGCTGGTACAACTGATATCGCGTTCTTACCTGGTGGAACCTATGCCCTCTATTCCGAAGATGGCAATATCGATGTCATTCTAGCAGCAACTCGCGCTGGTCTGAACAAAGATTCTGAAAATGCAAAAGATTGGAATGATGGCTTAGCTACTCTTCCACTTGAAAACCAAGTGACCTACTATCGTTCACTCGTTGTTGCTGGTCCATCTGCTAAAGGTAGAGAACTTGCTGCAAAAGTTAACGCAGGTACACCACTTACTTGGGCAGATTTAGACAGTGCTAAATGGGGTATTCAAGGTGCAACTTCATCTGCAGGTACAGTATATCCAGCAGTTTGGTTATATCAAAACTTTGAAAAACTCGTTTCTAACCTTTCTCAAGCAGCTCCAGCTGGCGGTTATGGTAACGCACTTGCTGGTCTAGCAGCTGGTACATATGACGTTGTTACATTGTATGCAGACGCTCGTAGAGACTATGCAACACAATGGAGTTCAACTGGCGAAGGCGGATACAACCGTCCAGCTTCCATTTGGGCAGAAACTGATGTCATCATCGTCACTCCAGGTATCTTTAACGACACCATCGCCGTATCCAATAAGACAGTCAACAGCCAACTGAAGAAAGACTTACAGGATGCATTCATGGAACTCGTTGCTACTGAAGAAGGTCTTGCAGTATTTGCAGTTTACAGCCATACTGGTTATGCCATCGTATCTGATGAAGACTACGAAGCAGCTCGTATTGCACAATCCATCGTTTTAGGCAATTAATTACATAATTTAATCAAACTACAATACAAAAAGAGTGAAGGCTAGTTATTAAAATGCTAGCCTTCTATTCTCATCTAGGGAGCAAACATATGATCGAATTTAAAAACGTAGGAAAGACCTATCCAAATGGTACTGTTGCACTTAAAGGTGTCAATCTTAAAATTAAGCAAGGTGAATTTGTGGCAATCATCGGTCTCAGTGGTGCTGGTAAATCAACACTGATTCGACTGGTGAATAAAATGATTGAACCTACTTCTGGAAAACTGACTGTCAATGATGTTGTTGTGGATGAAAATCTAAAGGGACTCCCCTTGCGCAAATTTCGTCGACACATTGGTATGGTTTTTCAATCATTCAATCTTGTCGAACGTACAACAGTCATTAAAAACGTATTAGCAGCAAAAATTGCGGACAAAGGTTTCTTGCCTTCTATTTTTGGATACTACACCAAAAAAGATCATCTGGATGCACTCGAAGCTTTACATAAAGTCGGAATTCTCGATAAAGCATTCATCAGATGCGACCAGTTATCGGGTGGACAAATGCAACGTGTTGCATTGTCCCGTACACTCGCACAAGATCCTAGCATCATTTTAGCCGATGAACCTGTGGCATCCCTTGACCCGGTGACTGCTGACATGATTATGACAGACTTTAAACGTATCAATAAAGATTACAATATTACGATTATCGCAAACATGCATCACGTTGACGTTGCCTTAAAATTCGTCAATAGAGTCGTGGGCATCCGAGGTGGAGAAATTGTCTTTGATGGTCCATCAAAAGATGTCAATGAAGAAGTATTAAAGAGAATTTATAACCGTGAACTCACTGAAGACGATATCATGTTTAAAAAGGTTGAGATTGTATGAGACAAGAGACTGACAAAAAGCCTTTTTTGGCACGTACAAAAGAAGTCTTTAAAGAAGTCTTCTCACCTTACGTATCAAAAGCGGCACGTACACATAAAACCAAAGATTTTGAGATTGTTGAACCCTATCCGATCACTTTATACATTGTGCTCGTTCTTTTCATTGTCTTTGCACTCGCGATTAGTGCTACCAATGTTGACTTAATCCAATTCTTTGGCAACTTAAGCAACATGTGGCGCATCATCTCGAGATTGATTCAACCCAATTTTGCGTATACAGAACGTATCTTCGCACCGCTTGTAGAAACCATTCAACTTTCTGTTGGAGGTACGCTCATCGGTTCTGTTCTTGCAGTACCCGTTGCTGTCCTTTCTTCTTCCAATATTGTCAAGAAATCAGCAATCTATAATCCGATCCGCTTCATCATGTCATTGATCAGAACCATTCCAGTGCTTGTTTATGCAGCAATGCTGATGTTCATTATTGGTATGGGTGCAATGGCAGGTTTGATCGCTCTATCGATTTTCACATTCACCATCGTGACTAAAATGTTATATGAAGTCATCGAGACGGTTGACATGTTACCCTATGAAGCGATTGAATCTACAGGGGCTAACAAGCTTCAAGCAGTGAGAACCGCTGTAGTTCCTCAAGTCCTTGGAAGTTTCTTATCGATTGTATTATATAACTTTGAAATCAACGTTAGAAGTGCAGCCATCCTCGGTTTCGTCGGTGCCGGTGGTATCGGTTTACTTTTAAACGATCGAATCAGCTGGAGACAATACGAAGATGTTGGTATGATTTTAGTCGTATTGTTTGCAGTCATCATTTTAATTGAAACACTCTCACGATATTTAAGAAAGCGGTTGACATGATATGGATTATTCATTAGAAGTCTTAAAGAAGTATCAAAGCCGACCCAAGACACTTGTATTCAAATTAATATTAACTGCAGTGATTTTCTACCTCTTCTTCTGGAGTATTCCAGCATTTCAAGGACCTCTTATCAGTGAAACTGGTGTTGATATTGTTCAACGCATGTTTCAAGGACTGATCAATCCAACGTGGGATAAATTATTCTCACTTGAGAATTACCATGTGCCTTACTTAATGTTTGAAACGCTCATGGTTGCCTTCCTAGGAACCATCATTGGTACGATTGTTGCTATTCCACTCAGTTTCTTAGGCAGCCGTAACATTACCAACAATTGGGTTGCATTCTTGGTCAGTGTCCTTGTTGTTTTCATCAGAACGATGCCATTCTTCGTCATTGGACTCATCTTCATCCGTGTGGTTGGTCCTGGTGTCTTTGCAGGTGTTCTTGCCATTGGTTTTACATCAACAGGTATGTTAACGAAACTGTACACTGAAAACGTTGAAGACATGGATAAAGGCATATTGGAAGCTCTAGACTCCACAGGCGCAACCAATGTTCAAAAATTAAGAGCAGGAATTATTCCTCAATTGTTTGCAAACTTCGTATCAAATTCACTCTACCGTTTTGATATTAACGTTAGAAATGCCATCATCTTAGGATTGATTGGTGCAGGACGATTAGGATTTGAACTTCAAGCTGCGATTGGTAATTTCAGATATAGAGATGCAGCAGCATACTTATGGGGTATCATCATCGTGGTCATGATCATTGAATTTACATCAGCAAGTTTAAGAAAACGCCTGATTTATGGCAAGCGATAATTCATCACATAAACAAAACGCCAATTTCCAGATGGAGGTTGGCGTTTTTGATTTGGATCATTCTTATACCATTAATTTCAGTAGGCCTACAATCAAGATAAAGAACAAAGTCGATTGAGTCCATATGCCGTCACGTGACTCTTTTTTAATGAGGAAAAAATACCCTATGACAAATTGAAGGATTAAGAATCCTAATACAATGAAGAATAAGGTCAATAACTCTCGGATTTCGGGTACGTAATAAAGGTAATACACGAAAGATATCGAAACCATCACAATCAAAAAATCAATTACCCATGATAAAATCGGATAGTGATACTTGATATTTAAGGGAATACCTAATCCAAATTTGACCAGTGTCACAACAAATACTAAGAAAACAAGTAAGATTAATTCAAAGATGATCCAGTGATTGAAAGTGAGCACTCGATCATTGGAAAATGATCTGTTTTCAAAGTCAGCGCGATAAAATCCACGGATATTGCTAAAATGATCAGGATGTATATGGACATATAGCGGAGAAGATGATAGTATTTCACCTTCACTATTGAACATAATTAAACGAACTTGAGTGATTGAGGTCGCTTCATCTTGATAAAATGCATATTCGTACACGCATTCATTCCTTCTCATGGATGCTCCTTTGATATAGGCAAAGTAACTGATTTCATCACCTGAATCTAAATGAGTATACATTGAATAATTAGGATAATACTCTTGATAAGAATCACGGATGACATCATTGATTTGACTCTCTTTAAAGTCAGATCTTAAAACCATCAGTTCGACATGGATATTGGGATCATCTGGTAAATGACCATCGAAACAATTTGAAAGAAGGATGGGAACTCCATTTAGCGTATCTTCCCATGCGACTGCATTGATTTGAATGCTCATCATGAAAAAAGCACTTACCACAAGGATAATAAAAGCTGTGAATTTTTGAATCGACATCATTGAATTCCCCCTCGTGACTATGCGTTCATTCTATCATAAGGTAGGATTGAGTTCAATATCATTTTCATTACAGAGTTGTTTATTGATCATTTCGCTGGTATAATTTAAGAAAAAGTGGGGCGACTGAATATGAATAAAAAAATGGATGATATGACAAAACTCAATTTTTTGATGATTGCTTTTTTAGTTTTGATTCATGGTACACTGATTGTCATATCGCTTGTTGTTTTATCACAAATTGGTTCAGAGGATCAAAATCCAATCGCTGCAATCTTTGTTGCTATACTCTTAATTGCAATCCTCATTTTTAGTGGTATTTTATTCATTCTTACCCTCATTTTAGGATTGTTACGAATCAAATACTACCAAAAATCAATCAAATCAAAAGTTACATTCGATTCTATCAATATCTTCCAATTGGTCGTTGGTATTCTATCACTATTTGTAAGTATTACAGCTTTCATAGCGATGAGTAGAGGAGCGATGGTTGCTTGGGCGAATATACTTTATGGGTTCATGTTGGCATTTTCTGTCATTTTAATTTACATAACGTTTAAATTGAACAAGCATCTAAAAAATGACATGTAATCAATAAAAAAAGCTTACCTCACAAATATGAAGTGAGATAAGCTTTTTTTGAATACTTCAAATTTCTATTCTTCAATATCGCCGTGATACACAATCATACCGCCAAGGACGTTGGACACTTGATAACCTTGATTGTCTAAATATCTAGCAACCATTTGCGATCTTGCACCTGTCAAACAAATGATGAAATGATGCTTTGATTTGTCTATCAAATGCACATAATTCATAAATTCTGATGTTGGTGTATTGATTGCACCTGGGATGTGACCTTCTTCAAACTCATAGGTTTCTCTGCAATCAATAACACTTGCAGTGCCTGCCTTTAAGGCTTGTTCCAATTCATTCATTCTTACATTTTTAACCATTGATATGCTCCTTTAACATTTTTGATATGATATGATATGCGCCATCGATGTTTCTAACATCGTAACCTTTTGATCTTAAAAATCGTTCTGCGTTATAGCCTTTAGTTCCTGTATCACAATAGACAATCACTTTCTTGTCTTTGGGAATATCTTGATATGTTTTCGATAATTGATCTATATCTAAATTGATTGAGTTTTTAATCGAGCCATAAGCTTCACTTTCAAAAGCTGGTCTAACATCGAC